>DASQDA010000083.1:0-5440 GCA_035634435.1 Polyangiaceae bacterium | reverse complement strand
GGCGGGCTGTGTAGGTGTTGCCCGTGCCTTCGAACGTTTTGGTCAAGCCCTCGGCTGACACTTCTAGCTCGTCGTCTCCGCGCAAACGCAAGTAAGTGTCGGAATTGCGGCCGCCGACCTTGAGAGCGACTTCGATTTCCGAGCTGCCCGAGCCGTCGGCGGTGACGGTGATCTCGGGATAGATACCGCTCGTTCGGATATCCGTCGACTCGACGCTCTCGGAGCATCCCAGTGCAAGCCAGCTCATCATCACCAAAGTCGAACGCCGCATTAGTCCTATTCCTTCCAGTTCCGCTCAACGACGCCGCCGCCGAGAATGCCAAGGCTGCAGCAAAGCACGTGCCAGCGGTATCGTCTACGCAGCACCCGCTTGCCTGCGCGGCATCGTTCGGCGGGCATGGCCCCGCGCCCGACCGCGACTAGGCTCGGGTGGCACATGTTCTCAATAGCCGAAAGCGACGAAGCTGCTGCGCTCCAGCGTGAGTGGTTGGAGACCGACGGACTTGGTGGGTACGCCAGCGGTACGGCGGCCGGCGTCCGGACGCGTCGATATCATGCGCTGTTGCTGGCCGCAGCGCACCCGCCTGCCGAACGCTTCGTGCTCGTGAACGGCTTCGTGGCTTGGCTCGAGACTGCGCAGGGTACGGTCGAGCTGTGGCCCCAGCTTTACGCAGGTGGCTATCGGGCACCCAGTGCTCCGCTGGCGGCATTCGAGAACCAGCCATGGCCGCGCTGGCGGATGTCGACGCCCTCGGGTGCGGAGCTCGAGCACGAGCTGTTCATCCCCTCGGGCCATCAGGTGGTCGCGCTTGCGTTCCGCCTGACACAACCCGTCCCTGGTGCCCGTCTGCACGTTCGCCCGCTGCTGTCCGGGCGCGACTTCCACGCCCTGCACCACGAAAATGCGAGCTTCGATGCGCGCGCTGCACGGCATGGCGCTGCCTGGGTGTGGTCACCCTATCCCGGCGTTCCCAGCGTCGCGAGCTTGAGCAATGGCAGCTACCGCAGCGATCCGCTGTGGTACCACCGCTTCGAGTACGTCGAGGAACGAGCCCGGGGTCTCGATTCGCAAGAGGACTTGATGTCACCCGGTGTCCTGAGCTGGGATCTGCAGGACGAGGCGGTGTGGCTGCTGGAGGCGTGCAGTCAGACGCCGGTCGCGCTGGCGTCGGGGGAGGTCCATAGCTTGATGGCTAGCTGGCGCGCGTGCGAGCGGGAGCGTCGGGCGCGCTTCAGCGATCCGCTCGAGCGCGCCGTGCAGGCTTACCGGGCTCGGCGCGGGACGGGTGAGACGCTGCTGGCAGGCTTTCCGTGGTTTGGCGATTGGGGGCGTGACACCTTCATCGCGCTTCGAGGTGCATGCCTCGCCACGGGCGACATCGGCGGAGCGCGATCGGTGGTGTGCGAGTGGGCGGGCACCGTGTCTCAGGGGATGTTGCCGAACCGCTTTTCGGAGCGGGCCAGCGAGGCACCTGAGTACAACGCGGTGGACGCTTCTTTATGGTACGTCCTGGTGGCGGACGAGCTCTGTGGCGATCCGCGCGCGGCGGACGTGCTGACGCCGAGCGATCGGACCCGCATCGAGGCAGCGATCCTCGCCATCGTTGCCGGCTACGCTGCCGGAACACGCTACGGGATTCACGCTGACGCCGACGGTTTGCTCGCCAGCGGTGAGCCGGGGGTCCAACTCACCTGGATGGACGCCAAGGTGGGGTCGCACGTGGTCACGCCTCGCAGCGGCAAAGCGGTCGAAGTCCAGGCGCTCTGGATTCACGCGCTGTCGGCTGCGGCGCGTCGCGATCCGAGCTTTGCCGCAGCAGCGGAGGCGGCTCGCGAAAGCCTGCAACGACGGTTCTGGAACCCCGAACGGCAAATGTTGTTCGACGTCATCGACGTGGGTCACCTGGTCGGCGCGGTCGATGTTGCATGCAGACCCAATCAGATCTTCGCAGCGGGTGGCTTGCCCATGACCCTGCTCAGCAGCGAGCGCGCGCGTGCGGTGGTGGACGCCGTGGAGCGGGAATTGTGGACACCACTCGGGCTCCGGACGCTAGAGCAGGGCCATCCGGAATACAGGGGTCGCTATTGCGGAGGGCCCGCCGAGCGCGACGCCGCCTACCACCAGGGGACGGTGTGGCCTTGGCTGATGGGCGCCTTCATCGAGGCCTGGGTCAAATCCCGGGGCAGCTCTGCCGCTGCGCGCACGCAAGCGCGTGCCCGCTTCGTGCAACCATTGCTCGAGCACCTGGACACCGCGGGGCTCGGACACATCAGCGAGGTCGCCGACGGTTCGCCGCCACACACGCCGCGGGGTTGTCCGTTCCAGGCGTGGTCGGTGAGTGAGCTGCTACGGGTGGTTCGCTGCGTCGTCTGAGTCGAGGCGAAGGCTTCGGCTCGATCAGAACTCGGCCAGCGCCAGGAGCGTGTGGGGCCCGGGTGTGCTCGCGACATCGAGGGCTCGGAAGTCACCGCGCGCTGCTTTCAGCGCATAGCGCTCAGCGTCGATTTCCCGCTGCGTTCGAAACCCCAGGCCGCGCAGCACCGGCAACAGTGGCGACCAGGAGCTCAGCCCTTGCTGGAGCGCGCACAAAGCCAGGGCGCCGGACAACAGCCACCACTTGCGCCCGAGCGCGTTGCGCAGGCTCAGACCAACCAGTGAGCTGCTGGAGATGAGCACGTGAACTGCCCTTTCCACATCCCACTCGGAGTCGAGCTCTCGGAGCCGCGTGTCGATGCCCATGGCGCCCCCCGCCAGCGCTTGCCCTAGACGCTTGGCCGTCGTGCGCCGCACGCGGTCCTCGAAGACGTCCGCGCCGCGGCGACTGACTGGACCACGTGCAACGGCTGCCATGCGGTCGCAGGCGTGCAAAGCGGGTGCCAGCGGCGCTTGGTTCCGGCCGGCGGTCCCGGCAGCAAGTCATGCCACATGCAGCGGTGCTGGGGCAGATCAGGGGCAGGGGCAGGGGACCGATATCGGGGCGGTTGCGTCGCCGTGCCGCGAAACGCCTCGGCCCTGGCTCCCGCTGGCCCAGGTCAGTTACAAGGAGAGCTCATGCAGCCATCGGCGGAGAAGCGCTGGTTTCGGACTTACAGTCCCGAGACAATGACCCCGGAACCGCGGGCGCGCCGCTGCGGATTCCGCGTCGCAGTGGCGCTCTGCGTGCTCGCGCTGGGAGGCTGCGATCGCGCGCCCGAACCCACGAGCCGCAGCACGCGGAGCGCTCCGCTGGTGGTAGCAACGCAATCCGCTGCTGGCCCCAAGATCGCCGCTCCCGAGCGGAGCTTTCGCTATCCAGCATCGGGTCGCGTGGTGGCGATTGGAGACGTGCATGGTGATCTGCAGGCGCTACGCGAAGCGCTGCGCCTGGCCTCGGCGACCGACGATCGCGACCGCTGGGTTGGGGGCAAGCTCGTGGTCGTGCAGACGGGAGATCAGCTCGACCGCGGCGATCAGGAACGCCGCATCATCGACTGGCTTGACGAGCTTGCCGTGCAGGCAAAGGAGGCAGGCGGAGCGCTCCACGCGCTGAATGGCAATCACGAGATCATGAATGTCGCGGGCGACTTTCGGTACGTGACGCCAGGAGGGTTCGCGGAGTTTTCGTCCATCCAAGCCGACGGGCGGCTTGCGCTGGAGCTACGTCGCTTTCCCGAAACCATGCGCGGCCGAGTGGCTGCTTTCGCGCCCGGGGGTCCGTATGCTCGTCGGCTCGCCAAGCGCGATACCGTTGCGATCGTGGGCGACACGGCATTTGCTCACGGTGGCATTCTGCCGGCTCACGTCGACTACGGGCTTGGGCGCCTGAACGCGGAGGTCAGTCGCTGGATGCAGGGAGACGCGCCGGCGCCGCCCAGCGCCGTTCTAGAGCCTGAGTCGCCGGTGTGGACGCGCGTCTATGGCGAGGACCAGCCAAGCGCCGCTACCTGTGAACGCCTGAAGGCGACGTTGAGCGCGCTTTCGGTTCGGCGCCTCGTCGTTGGCCACACCGTGCAGAAGGCGGGCATCACCGCCGCGTGCAGCGACAGCGTCTATCGCATCGATGTAGGGCTCGCTAAGCACTATGGTGACAACGTGGTCCAAGTACTGCAAATCGACGGTGAGCGGGTCGAGGTGCTGCGCCGTACGGACACGAAGGCAGACGCGCCGTCGATCGAGAGCGGCGCACGTAGGTGAGGGTGCGCACGAGCGCCGGGCTCGCGTATTTCTAACGTGCCAACTCGGCCGTACGCTCATCCAGGCCAGCAGCACCAAGGCATGACACGACAACGAACGAACCCATGGAACATATTCTCCTCGTCGAAGACGAAGCGAGCGTTCGCGCGGACCTGACGGAGATACTGCGCGACGAGGGGTACTCGGTCGCAGCGGTGAAGAACGGCCAGGAGGCGCTCGAATGGTTGCGCGCGCAGCCCGCGCCACGCCTCATCCTGCTCGACCTGATGATGCCGGTGATGAATGGGTGGGACTTTCGCTGCGAGCAGCTGAAAGACGCGAGCTTGGCTGCGATCCCCGTGATCCTGCTGTCGGGCACCACCGACTCCGAGCAACACCAGGCAACCTTGAGCGTGGCAGCGTCGGTGACGAAACCGATCCGCATCGATCGGCTGCTGCGCGCGATCGAGCAGCTGTGCGCCGCCAAGCCGTGACTCAGCTACACGTCGAAGTCGCCCCCACCGAAGTCGTCGCCACCGAAGCCACCTTCGTCGCTAGCCAAGGACGTGTCGTCTGCGCCACCTTCGTCGTTGGCGGCACTTTCGTCCCCAGACGCGTCGTCGGCGCCCGAGGCGTCGTCTCCGAAGCCGCCCATGGCGGAGAAAAAGCTCTGGGCCACCATGCTGCCAACGAATCCCATGGCGAAGCTGGAGAGCAAGCTAGCGCCCATGCCCATGCCCATGCCGCCAGCCCCGCCGAGCGTGCGCTCCATCAAGCCGGGTTGACGCACTTCCGCTCGGGTGGCCAGGCGCGCGAGCGCCTGGGGATCCTCGCTGGACGTTGCCTGTGCTGCGGCGCGCTCCCCAGGCGGTACGGCCTCAGCGAGCCCGGCCAGAACCTGACGCCGTTGCTCGGGCGTGAGTCGGCTGAAAGCCTCGGCGTGCGCCTGCTCGATTGTCTCAGGCGGGGCGGTCTTGATCATGTACCGGTAGCGGTCAAGCGCCAGCTTATCCGGGGAGGCGCCCTGGGCGCTGGGCCCTCGCGCCTGGCGCGCCGGCTTCTCTTCAGTGCCAAACAGACGATCGAATATGCCCACGGTGCCTCCTTGCCGAGAACGGACGGTACTCGGTTTGGGTCTGTTGGTGCGAATCTCGTGCCAGGCTGCATCTCAGTAGCGTTGTTCCGTCAGTGATCGCAGGCGTGCTACGCGTGCAAGAATGGTTGGTGTTCCGAGGATGCTCGGCGCAGTGCTCTTCTGCTTGCTCAGCAGCTGCCGCGACGGACTCG
>DASQDA010000082.1:0-3758 GCA_035634435.1 Polyangiaceae bacterium | reverse complement strand
GCCCTTCACCCGGCGAGCGCCTCCATCAGCCGGTCGACGTGCTCCGCTGGCTTGACCTCGGCAAGCACGCGCTCGATCCGGCCATCGCCGGCGACGATGAACGTGCTGCGCTCGACGCCCATGTACTCACGCCCGTAGTTCAGCTTTTGTACCCAGACGCCGTAGGCCTTGGCGAGCGTCTTGTGGGGATCCGAGAGCAGCGTGAAGGTCAGGCCGTGCTTCTTCTTGAAGCGCGCATGAGCGTCCGGCGCGTCAGGGCTGACGCCGAGGACACGCACGCCTTTGGCAGCAAAACGCGGGAGCGAGTCGCGAAAGCCGCAGGCTTGCAAGGTGCAGCCGGGCGTGTCGTCGCGCGGATAGAAGTACAACACGTAGGGCGAACCGCTCAGCGATTCGGATGAAACCAGAGTGCCCGTTTCATCTTGCAGCACGAAGCTCGGCGCAGTGTCGCCCACGTCCAAGCGAACCGCGCCGGCGCCCGCCGAGGTCAGCTCGAGCGCGTTGCCGCTGAGCTTCTTGCCCGGCTTGGCTGGCTTCGCGGAGGGCTGCGAAAGGGCGGCCTTCTGCGCAGCGCCCTTGCTGTCGACACCCAGCGCCTTCTTGACCCCCGCCGCTGCCTTCTTCGCCAGCGTCCCTGCCTTCTTCGCCACTGCCCCTGCCTTCTTGGCGGCAACTCGCGGCTGGGAGCTCGCAGCTGGCTTGCTGGTCACACTGAGCGCGCCGCTGCGGGCGCTGGGCTCCTTAACGCTCTTCTTGCTGGCCATGCTCGTCCTTGCTCACCCAGGGTTGGGCCTGGGCTCGGCAGTGTACGTGCTCGACGCCTAGAGCTTCAAGCGCGTGCAGTCAGCGCCAGCACTGCGTGGGCCGCGAGGCCGAGACGCTCCACGCGCACTGTTTCGAACCAAGCTCGCGCCGGAGTGTTTGGTGACGATGGAGGTTTCGAGTAGAGTCCCCGCTAATGGTCGCTCCTCAGAGGGCGAATTTAGCCAATGCTCGATCTACCTGATCCCGGCCTGTATCGCACAACTCAACCCATGCCCGGCCATGAGGAGCAGTTTCCCTCCGGAGTGCTCGTCTACGTGGGCCAATCTCAGAATGGCGGAGGGACGTTCGTCGTTCGACCCACCGAGAACCGTCGCAACCGCTGGTACTGGCGGGACCCGACTACGCCGTTGCGTGCGGCCACGTGGGCCCGAACGCTCAAGTCGTTGCCGTCGGAAGGCTTCTACACCTTGCCAGAGAGCATCGAGTTCGAAGGCGGCGGCCGCTGGGTAAAGAACGCCATCGTCGAGCTCGGTTACAACGACAAGGCTCAAGGCATCCTGTTCGTCGCCGAATGGCGTGAGGACGGCAACGAGAACGCCCTGTACTTCAGCGAGAAGGGCTTGCTCGTCAACGATCAGCTGCTCGAACGGCTGACCTGGGCTCCGATCCTGCCGGCTCGCACCAGCGCAGGCACGACGACGACCACCGCCTGAGCATCCCCAGCCTGAACCCTGAGCGCGTCGAGCAGACCCCAGGGTTCAGGATGCGATGTGCCGCTCAGCGAGCGGCGGCGCTCAGGTTCTTGGTGACGAAGTCCCAGTTGACGAGCTTGTCCAGGAACGCCTCGAGGAACGCCGCGCGGTTGTTGCGGTGGTCCAGATAGTAGGCGTGCTCCCAGACGTCCGACGTGAGCAGGGGCACCTGATTGGTGGTCAGAGGCGTCTCGGCGTTCGGCGTGTCGATGATCTTACCCTTTCCTCCATCGAGCACTAACCACACGTAACCGGAGCCGAAGCGGCCGACGCCTGCGGCAACGAAGTCGGTCCGGAACTTGTCCCAACCGCCGAGGCCGTTGAGCAGGTCCGCGACGTCGCCCGCAGGAGCACCGCCGCCATTCGGCCGCATGGACTCCCAGAAAAACGTGTGGTTCCAGACCTGAGCCGCGTTGTTGAACACCGCTCCGGAGCTCGTTCGGATGACTTCTATCAGGCTCTTTTGAGCCTCGGGCTTACCCTCGAGCAAGCTCTTGAGCTTGGTCATGTAGCCCTTGTGGTGCTTCTCGTAATGAAACTCGAGCGTCTCTTGCTTCATCACGGGCTCGAGCGCGTTTTTGGCATACGGAAGCGGCGCCACCTCGAAATCCATAGTCGTCTCCTTCTTTCCTCGGTTCGGGCGCTGAGCCCGACGAGGGCAGAATGTCCGACTGTGAACCAGCGCTGTCAATGGTGGCTCGCGCCGCGAGGTTCGCCCGACCAGGGTCGCTCAGCTCCCATTGCGCAGGGCGGCGAAATTGTCACGCCTCGATCCGGCGTGGCCGCACGCATGCTTGCTGGACATTACAGCTCCGCGAGACACCATTGGGTGTCGCGCTCATGACAATACAGCGCCGCACCCTGCTCCGCGCCGGTGGTGCGCTCGCCGCCTCCGCGGTGCCTCTCACCCTGCTGTTCAACCGGTCCGCACGCCCGGCCGGCGAGGGTCAGAGCACGCGCACGCCTCTGCTGCGGGACCCTGCGGGAATCCTCGATCTTCCAGCGGGCTTTACCTACGCCATCATCGAGCGCGCCGGGGCGCTGCTCTCGGACGGCTACCGTGTCCCGGCGTTGCCCGACGGAATGGCGTGCTTTGCCGGGCCAAATCAGAGCTGGGTGCTGCTCCGCAATCACGAGCTCGAGCGCTCACGACCCCAGGGAGCTTTCGAAGGCGCGGTCCCCAGCGAGGCCTACGATCGGTCTGCGCTGGGATGCGTAAGCCGCGTCCTTGTCGATTCGAAGAGCCTGCAGCGCATCTCGAGCAATCTGGTGCTGGCGGGAACGCTGCGGAACTGCGGCGGTGGTCCCAGCCCCTGGGGATGGTTGTCGTGCGAGGAGTCAGTCGCGACAGGCCATGGCTATGTGTTTCGCTGCGCGCCCGAAGCCGACCGTTTGCGACCGCCCGAGAAAATCAGCGGCTATGGGCGCTTCAACCCCGAAGCGGTGTGTGTCGATCCCCGAACCCGGATCGCCTATCTCACGGAAGATCGGGTGGACGGCTGTCTGTATCGGTTCGTTCCGCGCAGCGCGGCGACCCCCTTCGACGGAAAGCTGGAGGCCCTGCGCATCCGCCAGCAACCCCGCTTCGAGACGGCCACTCAGCTGCGAGTGGGGCAGCGCGTCGCCGTTGACTGGTGCACGATCGACGAACCCGATCCGCGCGAAGACTCCGTGCGTTACCAGGCACGTCAGCAGGGTGCAGCGAGCGTGCGACGTGGCGAGGGCGCGTGGTTCCAGCACAACGCCGTCTACGTTTCGGCCACCACGGGTGGACGCCTCGGACGAGGGCAGATCTTGCGGCTGGATCTGGGCAGTGGCGCGCGCACGGACGAGCTCACCTCGGTTGCCGAGTCGATGGATGACGACGTGCTCGAGGGGCCCGACAACATCACCCTCGCTCCCTGGGGCGACCTCTACATTGCCGAAGACGGAGGCGGTGAGGACTGCCTCCGGGTGCTTGGTAAGAACGGGCGCATCGTCACCCTGGCTCGAAACGCGCTTGGGAGCAGCGAGTTTGCGGGCGTGTGTTTCTCGCCGGATGCTTCGGTTCTTTTCGTGAACATTCAGCAAGCTGGCCTCACGCTAGCCATCCGCGGCCCTTTCCAGAAGCTTGCAAGCTAAAGCATCCGCCGAGCCGCGCTCGGCCGGTTGGCCCGCGAGCTGGAGCGCCGCAAGCGCGGGCGTCGGCGCTAGCGCGCTGAAAAACGCGCCGAGCTGCTGGAATATTGGAGGAGGAGGAGT
>DASQDA010000081.1:0-3112 GCA_035634435.1 Polyangiaceae bacterium | reverse complement strand
TCAGCGTGCCGGGTGTGACCACGCGCCGCCCCGCGTCGTAGCCCTCCAGCGCCGCTTCGACCACGGCCCCAACTTGCACCTCGAGCATGGGCATCCAGCGCGAGCGCGGTATGCCCGCGGTTTGCTGAAAGTTGGTGGGGGTCGGCCCGGGACACAAGGCGAGCACTCGCACGCCCTGCGGGCGCACCTCCTCCGCCAGCGCGAGCGACAAGCTCAAGACGTAGGCCTTCGTTGCGCCGTAAGTGGCCATGTAGGGCGTCGGCTGGTGCGCGGCAGTCGAAGCGACCTGAATCAGCCCCCCACCGCCGGCCGCGACCATGCGCGGCAGGAAATGGCGCGCAATGGCGGTGACGGCTTCGACGTTGACGCGCACCATGCGCGTCTGGCTCGCGGCATCCCCTTCGGCGAAGCTGCCGACGGCGCCGAAGCCCGCATTGTTGACCACGTGCTCGATGGGCACTCCGAGCGCGTCGACGCCGTCGAGCAACGTGCGCACTCCGGACGCCTCGGACAGGTCGGCCGCTAGGGTGTGGGTGCGAACACCATTGACGCGTTCGAGATCCTGCGCGAGCTGGTTCATGCGCTCCAGTGACCGAGCCGTCAGCACCAGGTTTGCCCCGCGGTGCGCCAGCTGACGCGCGAACTCGGAGCCCAGCCCGGAAGAGGCGCCCGTCACGAGCACCCAGCTTTGCGCGAACGCGACCTTCTTCATCGGTTGGCTCCCGTTTGCGCGCGCCAGCGCAGCCAATGGTCCGCGAGCACGATGGCGACCATGGCCTCGGCAATTGGCACGAAGCGCGGCAAAAGACACGGATCGTGGCGGCCGCGCGTGCGAATCAGCGTCGGCTCTCCCTGCGCGTTTACGGTCTCTTGCTCTCTCGGCAAGCTACTCGTCGCCTTCACGGCGGCGCGCACCACGATGGGCATCCCGGAAGAGATCCCGCCCAGCATGCCGCCATGCTGGTTGCTGCGGGTGCGCACCTGCAGCTTTCCGGCGCCGTCGCTTTCGGTGATGAACGGATCGTTCGAGCGGCTGCCGCGCTCCTGCGCGCAGGCGAACCCAATTCCGTATTCGACGCCCATGACGGCCGGAACGCTGAACAGCGCCTTGGCGAGGTCGGCCTTCAGCTTGTCGAACACCGGCTCGCCGAGGCCCGCAGGCACGCCGCTGGCGACAACCTCCCCCACGCCTCCGACCGAATCCTGATCTTTGCGCACCTCCTCGATCAACCGGATCATCTCCAGGGCGCGCTCGGGGTCGGGGCAGCGAACCAGATTCGGGCTGCCGTCGGGCAGGCGCTCGACCTGCGCGAGCGTGACGCTCGCAGGCTCGTCGATGCGTGCGACGAGCGGGCCAATCTGTCGAACGTAGCCGACGACCCGTCCTTCGAAAGCTTGCTGCACGATCTTCTTGGCGACGACGCCCGCCGCCACGCGCGAGACCGTCTCACGCGCGCTCGCTCGCCCGCCACCCCGGTGGTCGCGGAAGCCGTATTTGGCGTCGTAGCTGTGGTCGGCGTGCCCGGGGCGGTACTTGTTTTCGATGTCCGCGTAGTCGCGGCTCTTCTGATCCGTGTTGCGGATCAGGATTGCGATGCTGGTGCCGGTGGTGCGCCCCTCGAACACACCCGCCAAGATTTCGGGCTCATCGGCCTCCTGGCGCTGAGTGACGAGATGGCTCTGCCCAGGCCGTCGGCGCGCCAGATCGACGCGTAGGTCCTCGACATCCAGTCCGAGCCCTGGCGGGCAACCGTCGATGATGACCACGTTGCCAGGGCCGTGGCTCTCGCCAGCGGTGGTGACACGAAAGGCCTGTCCAAAGCTGTTACCGGGCACCTGGTGCGTATAGCGCTTTCGGCGCTCAAGCGGGCGCCAAGGTGTCGCCCTGGCGCGGCGTGAGGCGGGTTGCCGGGCAGGCAGCTGTGTGAGGGCGTGCCCGGAGGCTCCTGCGCCGCGTCACCGGGAGAGCGCTCTGGTGATACGCTCCGAAGGCGATGAATCCGCTGTCACGCCTTTCGGAGGAAGAGGGCCTGTTCTTCAACACGGTGCAGGCGTTCGCCCGCGAGCGGATTGCTCCGCGGGTGGCGGCGATGGACGAACAGGGGGCCATTGACCCCGAGCTCATCACCGCCCTCTTCGAGCTTGGGGTCATGGGGGTCGAGCTCGGTGCCGAGCACGGCGGCGCCGGGTCCAGCTTTTTCAACGCCATTCTGGCGGTGGAAGCCCTGGCGCAGATCGATCCGAGCGTTGCGGTGGTGGTCGACGTCCAAAACACGCTCGTGAACAACGCGCTCTTGCGCTGGGGCAGCGGCGAACAGAAGGCGCGTTTTCTGCCGAAGCTTTCCGCCAGCTGGGTCGGCTCCTACGCCCTCAGTGAGGCCTCGAGCGGCTCCGACGCATTCGCGCTCAAGACCCGTGCCGAGCGTCGAGCGGACGGCTTCCTGCTCAACGGGCGCAAGCTCTGGATCACCAACGCCCACGAGAGCTCGTTGTTCATCGTGTTTGCCAACGCAGCGCCCGAGCTCGGTTACAAAGGCATCACGGCGTTTCTGGTGGAGCGCGACCTGCCGGGCTTCGCGGTCGGCAAAAAGGAAAACAAGCTGGGTATTCGCGCGTCCAGCACCTGCGAGCTGATGCTGGATGACTGCCTCGTGCCGTTCGACAACGTGCTGGGCGAGGTCGGACAAGGCTACAAGATTGCCATCTTGGCGCTGAACGAGGGCCGCATCGGCATCGGTGCACAGATGCTCGGTCTGGCCGAAGGCGCATTTGCCGTGGCCCTGGCGTACCTCCACGAGCGGCAGCAATTCGGCAAGCCGATCGCCGACTTTCAGGGGGTTCAGTTCCAGTACGCCCGACTGGCAATGGACATCGAAGCGGCGCGGCTGCTGGTCTACGACGCCGCCCGTCTCAAGGACGCCGGCCAGGACTTCGTCAAGCAAGCGGCCATGGCGAAGCTGTTTGCCTCCGAGGTGGCGGAGCGGACCGCCTCACAGTGCGTCGAGTTCCTGGGGGGCGTCGGCTTCACGCGCGACTACCCGGTCGAGAAGTTCTATCGCGATGCCAAGATCGGTAAGATCTACGAAGGCACCAGCAACCTGCAGCTTGCCAC
>DASQDA010000080.1:0-8384 GCA_035634435.1 Polyangiaceae bacterium | reverse complement strand
CCCGCTAGCAAGGTCGATGTCAGCCGCGGCTTTCACCCTCAGCCTTGTCGGTCGCAGTTTCTCGGGGCCCAGCCCGGAGCGCGAGGATGGCTGACGGGGGGGGTGCGAAGCATGACCGCTAATGCGCGAGCAGCCGCTCGTCGATCACAAGATCGTGCCGAAGGCGCACACTTCCTTCTTGTTGGAAGAAAGCCGCAGGAGCCAGAGCTCGCTCGTGAGCTCGGGTAGCTGCCGCTTGAGCTCCCAAAGCACTGCGCTGCTGCCGCTGTCATCAAGCTTCAGTGTGACGATGAAGTGCCGACACCAGCGGCTGCGCAACCAGTGCAACAGCAGGTCCGCCGAGCGATCTGCCGCGGCAATCACGTCGCACAGGAGCCAGTCCACCGGTTGTGCGGGCTCGTACCGGAAGGCGTCGCCACGCTGGAACTGCACACTCCGGTGTTGCATGAGATCGGCGCGCAAGTCAGAGCGATCCACCGCAGTTACCCGCGCACCGCGCCGCGCGGCGACGTACGTCCAGCTGCCCGGAGCGGCTCCCAGATCCACGCAGGTGTCGCGCGCGCCAATGCGACGCCCGAGCCGTGCCTCGGCCTCCACGAGCTTAGCGAAGGCGCGACTTGGAGCCTCCTTGTCGCTGGCCCCCGCAACTTCGCCGCCGGGGAAGCACGAGACCGCGTGCCGCTGCTGGAAGGGCAAGGGAGCGGGTGCAATCGACAGGAAGCCTTGGTCTGCGGACGTCAAAATCAACTGAGCGAGCGCTTCCTCGCCACCGAATACGCCCTCGTGCTGGCGCAAATACCGCCCCAGGTGCCGCCGTCGCTTGGTTAGCAGCTCGCTGGCTGCTTCACGAACGAGACGGCAGCGCGTGTGCCCGGCACCTGCCGTCGGGCGCTCCGCCCCGGCAGGGAGCACCGCCTGGCCTGCGCGAGCGCGACTGTGCCACGCGCGCGCCCCCATCCTCGTTGCGCCAAGGAGCTCTTCGAAGGGGTAAACGTGAAGCGACCAGGGCTGGTGGTCGGGCAAGACACCCGCGACAGACTCGACGACTACGCCCGCCCAGGTACGAATCGACGCAGCGCTGACTTCGCGGGCATCGAGCGCGATCTGCCGAGCGAAGGCCAGATAGGGGATGCGCGTCGTCGCTTCCAGCTCCAGGTCGAAGCTGAACAACCCGGTACGAAGCTCACGGCTCTTCCCCGGAAAGCTCCCGGAAAGCTCTCGTTGCAAGGCGTCTCTCGAGTCAGGGGCCGCGAGAACCAGATGCACGCTGCCTGTGTAGTGGATCCGCCCAGCTTGCGCCAAGGCTCACAAGCTGAGTCCAGAGCCCGGCTCACGACAACTGTGCTACTTGGTGCAAATGTTTCGACCCCAGCATGCACGCTCTGAGCTTTTCAATGCGCGCCGGGGACCAAGCGGCCGCCTGAGCTTGCTGCTTTGGGCTGCGCTCGTCGGCGGCTGCGGCAATGACGCGGGATCGCAACCGGCGACAAGCCGCGCAGGGCAGGGCGGCGCCAACCTCGCTGCTGGCACCCGCTCCGGCGCGGCACCTGCTCAGGAGCCCGAACGCGGTGGGCGAGGGGCGGCCGCGGGCAGCACCAGCAGCGGAGCCGGCCTTGGCGGCGGCCCCGTCGCGCAGGTTGGTGGCGGAGCTGGCGAGGGCGGCGTTACAGAAAACAGCGGTGGCGCTGGCAAGAACGATGCTGGAAGCGGCGGTGTGGGGGGCAGCGGCGGCGTCGCAACCAGCGGCGGCGTGGGCGGCAGTGGCGGGGTTTCCGGCAACGGGGTTTCGGCACCAACCGGCGGCGGCGCTGCGAGCGCGGGCGCGTCAGCAAACGGCGGCGCGGCAGGCAGCGGAGTGGATGCGTGCCCCGACGATCCTGCGAAAACAGAGCCTGGCGTCTGCGGCTGTGGAGCCAGCGAAGTCTGCGCCCGCTTGAAGCAGACGCTGCGTCATCGCTACGCCTTCGACGGGACGGGAGCCGTGGCGGACGACGGGGTTGGCGCAGCGGACGGGATGATCGTAGGGACCGCATTGACGGGCAGCGGCAGCGTCGCCCTGTCGGGCACCGATCAGTTCGTCGATCTCCCTAATGGGCTGATCTCGGCCTTGCAGAGCGCCACGTTCGAAGCCTGGGCGACCGTAGCTGCGGGTATCGGCACCTACTCGCACATCATCGACTTCGGCAGCAGCACGGCCGCAGAGGGCAGCCAAGGTACCGGCAGAAGCTTTCTGTTCCTGGCACCCGGCAGCAACGCTTCCGACGTGCTGCGCGCGGCGGTGTCGCTGAATGGATCTGGCGGCGAACGCATAGTCGATGCCCCCTTCATTGCAGCGGGCGCGCGGACTCACTTGGCCATCGTCTTCGATGACGCAGCGGACACCCTGCTGCTTTATCGCGATGGCAGCCTGAAAGGCTCGGTCAGTGTCACCATGCAGCTGAGCATGATCGCCGACGTCAACAACTGGCTCGGACGCTCGCAGTTCGCGTCGGACGCTGACTTCAGGGGCAGCATCCACGAGTTTAGCATCTACGCCGTTGCGCTGACCGCTGCCGAGCTCGAATTGAGCGCCGCGCTCGGGACGGACCCTGCATTTCTGCGACCCTGACCACCGCTTGAAATCCCCCAGCACGCGTGAAGGACGCTGGCCCTATGCTGCTCTGAATGCGGCCCGCGTACTATGCCTTCCTGGAGCACCTGCTCGACCAGCTCAGCCTCGAGGAGAAGGTTCAGCTACTGACCGGGCGTGACTTCTGGACCACACAACCCATCGAGAAGATTGGCTTGCGACGGATGCTCGTCTCGGACGGGCCGAGCGGAGTGCGCGGTGAGCACTGGGACGAGCGCGACCCATCGCTCAATCTGCCTTCCGCCACGGCGCTCTCGTCTTCCTGGGATCGGACGATCGCGGAGCGCTACGGCTCCGTGAGTGGCGTCGAGGCCCGGCGCAAAGGGGTCGACGTCGTGCTCGGACCGACCATCAACTTGCATCGCTCCCCCCTTGGCGGCCGTCACTTCGAAGCTTTCAGTGAGGACCCGCTGTTGACCGCGGAGCTAGCGGCGGCCTACGTGAGCGGTGTGCAGCGCCACGGCGTCGGCGCGACTCCGAAGCACTACGTGGCCAACGACTTCGAAACCGAGCGCCTCACCGCGGACGTGCAGGTGAGCGAGCGGGCGCTGCGCGAGCTGTACCTCTTTCCCTTCGAGATAGCCGTGGTGCGGGCGGGGGCCTGGCTCGTGATGAGTGCCTACAACTCCATCAATGGCGCCACTGCGAGCGAAAACCCCTTGCTCGACACCCCGCTCAACACTGAGTGGGGCTTCGATGGCGTGGTGATCAGCGACTGGACGGCGGTGCGGAGCGTGGAAAGTGCAAAGCACGCGCAAGACCTGGTCATGCCCGGGCCGCAGGGACCCTGGGGTCAAGCCCTGGTCGATGCGGTGCGCACTGGGCAAGTATCAGAGGCCGCCGTCGATCGTAAAGTGCTGCGCATGCTGCAGCTCGCGGCGCGCGTGGGCGCCATCGAGAGCATCATCCCACCTGCGGTGGATGCGGTGAGCGAGGATGGTGTGGCTTTTGCTCGTGAGGCAGCCGCGGAGGGCTCGGTGCTCGTGCGCAATATCAACGCAGAGCTGCCATGGGTGGCTGACAAGCTCGGATCTTTGGCGCTGATTGGTCACAGTGCCTCGGTCGCTCGCACGCAGGGGGGCGGCAGCGCCACCGTGGTACCGGAGCACGTGGTTTCGCCGCTGAGCGCCATCACGGCGGCGCTGCCCGAGGGTGCCGTGACCTACGCCGTCGGAGCGATCGTGCAAGAGGGCGTCAACCCGCTGCCACTGAGTAGCATGCAAAATCCCGTTACGGGGCAGCCAGGCGCGCACGTGCGGTTCCTGGCTGCGGACGGCCGCGTGCTCCTGGCCGAAGAGCGCCGCTCGAGCGCGCTGGTCTACTTCGGCAGCCCGGCGATTGCGCGCGCCACGCGCTTCGAATTCATGACGCGCTACACCCCGAGCACATCCGGCGAGGTTGCGCTGGGCTTTGCGGCGGTAGGCCGGGGAAGAATCAGTGTCAACGGACAACTGCTGCGTGAGGCAGAGAGCGCGGTGGCGGGCACGGATCCGGCTGTCGCGCTGCTCTCGCCCCCGTCGGTCTCGACCGCCGTACAGGTGACGCGCGGCGAGGCCATCGACGTGTTGATTTCACTCGAGCTCGCGCCAGGCCGTCCGCTCGGCGGTGCGCTGGGCATCACCGTCGGTTTCGAGCCGGATCAGTCGAGCTGGGAAGAGCTCATCGCCGAGGCCGTAGCGGCAGCCCGCAGTGCCGAGGTCGCGCTCGTGGTCGTCGGCACCAACGCACGCGTCGAATCCGAGGGCTTCGATCGCACCTCGCTCGCGCTCCCGGGGCACCAAGACGACCTGGTGCGCGCCGTGGCGGCCGTCAACCCACGAACGGTGGTGATCGTGAACTCGGGTGCCCCCGTGCTGCTGCCCTGGCGCGAGGAGGTCGCCGCCATCCTCTTCACCTACTTCGGAGGGCAGGAGTACGGCCACGCCCTGGTCGACATGCTGTTCGGCGCTCAGGAGCCCGGAGGCCGGTTGCCGACCACCTGGCCCGCGTCCGAGGCCGACGTTCCCGTCTTGAACGTCACGCCGGCGCACGGCGTGATCCGCTACGACGAAGGCATTCACATCGGCTACCGCGCGTGGCTCAAAGCCGGCGTCGCGCCCGCCTACGCATTTGGCGCTGGCGCGGGCTACACGACCTGGGCTCTCAGTGACGCAAGCGTCAGCGGTTATAGCGGCGACGGCGATGCCCGCGTCAGCGTCAAGGTCACCAACATCGGCGCACGCGCCGGCAAACACGTGGTTCAGGTGTATGCATCCCGCGCAGCGTCCAGCGTGGACCGACCGTTGCGCTGGTTGGTGGGGTTCAGCGTGGTGCGGCTGCCTGCAGGCGCCTCCGAGGTGCTCACGATTCCCATAGCCAAGCGCCGACTCGCCTACTGGGACGAGGGCTGGGTCTACGAGCCGGGCGAGTTCACGCTGCACATCGGCTCCTCATCGAGCGAGTTGCCGCTGCAGACGGCGCTCACGCTCGGCCAGCCGCAAGCGAAGTGAGTCAGCTGGCCAAACGTGTTGGGCAGCGCGCCATGCTGGCGCTAACCTCTCGGCAAGAAAGCCATTCTTCTCCAGGAATTCGGCGGTCCCGACAAGCTCGAGCTCGGTGAGGTGCCAGTGCCCGATGTGGGTCCCGACGACGTGCTCATCGAGGTCGAGATCGCGGGTGTGGGCTCGTGGGATCCATTCGAGCGTGAGGGGGGTTACGCGGCGTTGCTCGGTGCGAGGCCGCGCTTCCCGTACGTACTCGGCTCGGAGGGCAGTGGCGTGGTCCGCGAGGTCGGCAGTCGCGTGCAGCGCTTTGCACCTCACGACCGCGTTTACGCGGGGGCCTTTCTGAACCCCAAGGGCGGCTTCTACGCGGAGTATGCCGTTGTGCCCCAGGGGCAGGTCTCGAAGATGCCGCCGGGCATGGATCCCGTGCAGGCAGGGGCGATGTCGGGCGTCGCGGCCACGGCGTTGCGTGGTCTGGAAGACACGTTGCGGCTCCGCTCGGGCGAGTCGCTGCTCCTCTTTGGTGCAAGCGGCGGAATCGGTCATACCGCCGTGCAGCTGGCGAAGCGGATGGGCGCGCGTGTGTTTGCTGTTGCCTCGGGAGCGGACGGCGTGGCTCTGGTGGAGAAGCTCGGTGCGGACGTTGGTGTGAACGGTCGCGGTGCTGGCGTGAACGAGGCAGCACGCACGTTTGCGCCTAGCGGCTTCGATGCGGCGCTGGTCACTGGGAGTAGCCCCCAAACCGCCGAGCTCTTGCCGAACGTGCGTGATGGCGGCCGGGTCGCATTCCCGACCGGCGTTCAGCCCGCGCCAGAAGCGCGCCCGGGAATCACCGTCACGGCTTACAACGGCGAGCCCGACGCCGACTTGGTCGCGCGTCTCAATACCTGGATCGGTCGGGGTCCTTTCGAGGTCCACGTCGCTGAGACGTTCCCGCTAGAGGAGGCCGCGCGTGCCCACGCTGCCCTCGACCAGCACTACTTGGGCAAGCTCGCGCTCGTGGTGGGCGGCAGAAGAGTTTAGCCGCTCCCACGCTAGAACAGCACCGCGGGTCCCGTTGAAGAGGGCAGCTCGCTGTCACCGATGATGGTCTCATTGCCAACACCCAGCTGACCCGAGAGGCTGAAACCCCAACACGTCACCGAGTCATTCGAGAGGAGCGCACGGGTGTGGACGCTGCCTGCAGCTATTTGACGCGTGGTGACGCCGGCCAGGGGAGTAACGCTAACTGGAGGGACCAAGGGCAAGCGTTCGTTGTCGCCGTCTCCCACGCGCGACGTGTTCCCGTATCCAAGCTGTCCGTGCCCGGCTAGTCCCCAGCACTGACGGAGCCATCCGAAAGCGCCGCGCATGTGTGACCCCAACCCGCGGAAAGCTGTACGGCATGCGCACCAGGTGTGCTCGACACGGCGAGATCCTCGTACGAAGACGGAAGCTCGTTGTCGCCCACCACGTCGGGTACCGCGTATCCGAGCTGGTTCTCCGCGTTCGACCCCCAGCACTCGATCCGCCCATCTGAGAGCAGCGCGCACGTGTGGTAGCAGCCCGCCGTGAGACTCGTCACGAAAACACCGGGCCGCGAGGTCACGCTGACAGGGCCGACGGACGATGGGAGCTCGTCATCGCCAATGTTCTCACCGCTGCCGTAGCCCAGGAATCTTCGGTAACCCCAGCATCGGACGGACCGATCCGAGAATAACGCGCACGAGTGCCAAATGCCCGAGACGACCTGCTCCGCCCTGACGCCGGGGACGTTGCTCAGGCTCACGGGGTCCATCGCGGACGGCGATTCATCGATGCCGACGACCCCCGTATTCGGGTAGCCAAGCTGTCCATGGTAGTTGTTCCCCCAGTCCCGTCGCCAGCTGCGTCACGGTGACGCCAGGCGCGGCTGTGACGCTGACCGGACCCACGGAGAATCGAAGCACGTCCTCCCCGATGTCGTCGACGTTTCCGTAGCCCAGTTGCCCCCCGAAGTTGCCGCCCCAACACTTCACCGTACCGCCTCGAATCAGCACGCAGTTGTGCCCACCTCCGGCGTGTAGCTTCAGGATGTCGGGCAACGTCGAGCCAGCACCCGCTTCCCCGCCTTGTCCGCCTTGCGGCTGAGGCTGTCCCGCTTCGCCGCCTTGGCCTTGCGGTTCAAGCTGTCCGGCTTCGCCGCCTCGGCGTTGTGGGTTCGCTTGTCCGCCTGCGGCGCCGGCAGCGCCACCACTCTGTCCGCCTCGCGCGCCAGCCTCGCTGAAGGGCTGGGCGCCCTCCCCCCCGAAAGCATCACCACCAGTACCTCCTGAGGGAGTCGCGCCGGCAGAACCCGTGTCGCCGCCCCCCGCCAGCGGCGCCGGGATCATCGTCGTCGCTGCCGTCTACGCACTGCAGGAGCGTTAGCGATGCGAAACCAAGCAGTAGGCAGCGGCGCGCCGTTCGAGAGCACGACATTCCGAGCAGAATGCTGTTCGCACAAACGCAGCAAGCTGGATCACAGCGCCGACCGGCGCGATAGCGGCGGAGCGATTGCTGCCGGATGGCGCATGCGCCGTCTCGGCTTCCCACGATGCTGAAACATTCTCTCTCGACGATGCGGCGACCCACGCTAACTCGGCAACCTTGCTCTGGTCGTCGCTGGCCCCATGAAAGCGTGCCCGCTTGGACACTTTATAAGAACCACCGGTGCCGTCCTCTCGAGCCATCCTTGGGCGACCAACGCTCGAGCATCCCACCGCGGCACACAAAGGTTAACGCGCCAGTTACGCATTCATCACCATCACTCATGCGCGTGGGCGACGCCGTCATAGGGGCACTCACCCTCCCCCTGGAAGTGCCCCTGGGTTTTCAGCTGGCTCATCACATAATCGTACATGGTTTCGAGCGGCGTCACGGGCGAGCCACCCAGTTGGTACCGCTCGTCCAGCTCGGGGAGCTGTGCAGGTGCGATGGCCTCCAGCTCCTGCCGCGTGACGGTTCCGTCGAGGTCCAGGTCGCAATCGGCCAGCCACTGCGCCAAGCGCGTGATGCCGCCCTCGTCGCCTTCGGGGAAGCCGTTGAAGAAAAGGTGGTCGCCGTGGATGGTGGCCGCGACCGTCTGTGTTCCCCCGGTCGAGATGGAAAATCCCGGCACACCGTCGATCTCACACGGGCCGAACCGGGTCTCCGCCGTCACACCGAATGTGAAGCGGACGCTCGAAGCGTCGTAGCAGTCGTTGCCCCCGGAGGTGTTCCCGTTCGCCGTCTTGTTCCCCGCATCCGTGAGAGCCGCGGGAGGGCACGACTGC
>DASQDA010000079.1:0-8405 GCA_035634435.1 Polyangiaceae bacterium | reverse complement strand
CGTGCGGGGCCCGACCCCACTGCTCCGCGGAGCCCCGCAGTGCCAAACTCGAGCTCAGGGCCCATGCACTCAGCCAGCTGTGCGAGGTTGGCCTCGGCGATCCAGGCGCTCAGCTCAGCCCGCGTGGCCGGATCTGGGTCGCCGTCGGCCCAGGCTTTGGCGCGCGCGAGCAGCTCGTTGTCAGCCGGCTCGGTCAAGGCTTTGCCTGAAGCTGCGCCACCAGAGCGGTGTCGTACGCTGCCGTTGCAAAGCCGGAGCTTCGTAGCACCGTCCGCAGAAATTCGAGGTTGGTGTTGCGCGCGCCCTTGGGTCCGCGCAACACGAGCCTTACCTCGCCCAGGGCCGCGTGGAGACGATCGATGGCCGCTTCGCGCGTCGGTGCGTGAACGATGATCTTGGCGAGCAGCGGGTCGTAGAACGAAGTCACCTCTCCGCCTGCGACCACGCCGCTGTCGATGCGCAGACCAGCCGTCTCCGTCGGCCACTCCAATTGCTCGATGTGGCCGGGTTGCGGGACGAAGCCACGCGCCGGATCCTCCGCGCAAAGACGCGCCTCGATGGCGTGGCCCGAGGACTTGACGGACAACACCTCGGGCGGCAGCGCTTCTCCGGCTGCGATGCGCAGCTGCCACTCGACGAGATCGAGGCCGGTCACCATCTCGGTCACGGGGTGCTCGACTTGAAGCCGGGCATTCACCTCGAGAAAGTAGGCGGCCCCCGTGGCGTCCATCACGAACTCCACCGTCCCAGCACCGCGGTAAGCTCCCGCTCGCGCCACTCGCAGCGCGCGTTCGAAAAGCTCCTGACGTCGGCTTTCGCCGGATTCGCCGGCGAAGAACGCCGCCGCGCAGGGCGTCTCTTCGATGAGCTTCTGGTGCCGGCGTTGCACGCTGCACTCGCGCTCGCCGAGCGCCACGCCTGCTCCGGCGCCGTCCATCAGAACTTGCACTTCTACGTGCCGCGGCCGCTCGAGGAAACGCTCGAGGTAGACCCTGCCGTCACCAAAGGCCTGCCGAGCGCGTTCGGCGCACTGCGTGGCGGCCCGGGGCAGCTCGGCGAGCTCGCGAACGACGAGCATTCCGATACCGCCGCCGCCCGCGGCAGCCTTCACCATCACAGGAAGGCCGATGCGCGTGGCTTCCGCCACGAGCCGCTCGCCGTCTTCGGGGTCGATCGCGGCGTCACTGCCAGGCGGCGGCTCGACCCCGACCGATCGCGCCAACGCGCGCGCACTCAGCTTGTCGCCCAGCAGGTCGAGCGCGGCAGGGGAGGGTCCCACGAACACCGCGCCAGCCGCGGCGACCATCCGCGCGAGCTCGGAGCTCTCGCTCAGCAGACCGTAACCGGGATGCACCGCCTGGGCCCCGCAGCCGGCAATGGCCGCGCTGAGCGCCGCCAGATTCAGGTAACTGTCGCGCACTGGGGGCGGCCCCAGGCGTATCGCTTCGTCGGCGAGGCTCACGTGCGGAGCGTTGACGTCGGCGTCCGAGAACACCGCCACGCTCCGGATCCCCAGAGAGCGACAGGTCCGCAAGATGCGGCACGCGATTTCGCCGCGATTGGCGACCAGCACTTTGTCGAACATCTCGGGTCCCTGCTCCGCTCACTCGCGTCCCGGCGCTACACCTCGGGCCTGCGCAGAACCTTGTCACGACGCGCTCGCACCAGATCGTCCGACAGCGCCAGCTGCCCGCAGGCCGCGTCCACCTCATCGCCGCGGCGCGTGCGCACGAAGCAACTGTAGCCGAGGTTGGCCAGGATGCTCTGGAACTCGACGACGCGTGCGTTGCGTGGCGCCTTCAGAGCCGACGCCGTGATCGGGTTCATCGGGATCAGATTGATCTTCACCGGAATCCCCTTCAAAACCTGCGCCAGCTCACGCGCGTGCGCCGGCTGGTCGTTCACGCCGTCAATCAATGTGTACTCGATGGTGATCCGACGCCGCTTCGGCAACGGGTAGGCGCGGAGAGCTGCCAGCAACTCTGAAATGGGATAGCGCTCGTTCATGGGCAGCAGCGAGCTTCGGACGGCGTCGTTCGGCGCGTGCAGCGAGATGGCCAACCCGAGCTTACCCTGGAAGTCGCGGCCGAGACGCTGGATGCCGGGGACCAGGCCGACCGTACTGACGGTGATGCGCCGCGGGCTCAGGTTGAGCCCATCGGCGTGCATGAGGAGGCGCAGAGCACGAGCCGTCTCGTCGTAATGATGCAACGGCTCGCCCATACCCATGAACACGAGGTTCGTCAGCTCTTCGTTCGGGTCCAGGTAGCGCAGCGCGAGGGCCACCTGAGCCACGATCTCGGCGGCCTTCAGGCCGCGCAGCAGGCCTGCTTGCCCACTGGCGCAGAACCGGCACCCCATCGCGCAGCCAAACTGCGAAGAGATGCACAGCGTGACACGGGTGCGGGCAGCAACGCCTTCGCTCTCATGGTCACTGGGGTCGTCGTCGTCGAGACCCGCTGGGGCGTCCGCATCCGTGGCAACGGATGTCATGGGGATCAGCACGCACTCGACTCGCGCGCCTTCGCGCATGCCCAGCACGAGCTTGCGGGTGCCATCGCTGGAACGTCGTAGGTCCAGTACCTCGACCGCGCTCCTCAAGCCCAACGCCTGGAGCTGCTCGCGCAGGTCCTGACTCAGGTCCGACATCGCAGCGGCCTCGTACACGCCTCGTTTGTGAATCCAGCGAAAGATCTGGCGGGCACGGTAACGTGGCTGCCCGAGCTCCGCGAGAGCGCTCTCCCACTCCTCGGGCAAGCGGGCGAGCAGAGCCAGATCCGCGGCCGACGCGCTGGCGTTTGCTTCAGGTGCAGCGCTCATGCTTCCTCACGTTTGGCTTCGTCCCAGTAAGCGTCCAGCGTCTCCAGGGGCACGCCGCTCCCGGGCTTGCCGTCTTCGGCGCGGGGCCAGCCGCCGTGCCCCTCTTTCACTCGCGCTTCGACGTGCGCGAAGCGCCGCGAGAACCGGTCCGAGGTCTTGCGCAGCGCCGTCTCGGCGTCGAGCCCGACGTGGCGGGCGAGATTGACGATGGCAAACAACAGATCGCCAAGCTCGGACTCGACCCGCTCGAGGTTGCCACCTGCCATGGCTTCGTCGAGCTCGCCGAGCTCCTCGCTCACCTTGGCTCTCGAGGCGCGACCGTCGGGCCAATCGAAGCCCACGCGGCTCACCTTGTCGCTCAGGCGCTGTGCTCGATAGAGCGCGGGTAATGAGCGCGGTACGCCGTCGAGAAGCCCACGATCGCTCTTCTCTACGGCTTTGATCTTTTCCCAATTCTCGAGCACCTGCTCGCTGCCCTGTACCGACAGCTCGGCGAACACGTGCGGGTGCCGCCGGACGAGCTTCTCGACGATGCCGCGGATGACGTCGTCGGGACCGAAGCTGCCTTCCCTCCGCGCCATCTCCCCCAGGAACACCACCTGTAGCGCCAGGTCGCCAAGCTCTTCCTGCAGGTGACCGGCGTCGCCGGAGTCGATGGCATCGATGACCTCGCAGGCCTCCTCGAGGACGTACTTGCGAATGGACGCCGGCGTTTGCTCACGATCCCAGGGGCAGCCATCGGGTGCGAGCAGACGCTGCATGATGGCGACCAGCTGGGGGTAGCTCTGACCTTGCTGCTCCTCGAGCGGCAAGGGATCTGGAACTTGAAAGGGAATACCCATGGCTTCTCTAACTGGCGCTTGGCCGTGCCGAGCCGGCTCGTGTAGCACGGAATTCCGGCCCGAGACCGGCCGACCTGCCACGGAAACGGACTTGCAAGGGCGGCGTGGTATGTTGCTGCAATGACGGCGCCAGCTCTGCTCATCAGCCGTGACGGTCCGGTCCTGAGTCTGTGTTTGAACCGCCCGGAGAGTAAGAACTCGCTCGATCCGGAGCTCGTGGAAAGCCTGGGCGACGCCCTGGAGCAGGCCAGTGTGGACACGGAAGTGCGCGCTGTCATCCTGACGGGCGCCGGGGGAGCGTTCTGCTCGGGCGTTGACCTGCGCCAGGCCGCAGCTGACATTGCCGCTCCAGAGCGACTCGAAGCGCGGTTGACCGGCTTTCACCGGCTTATCTTCGCGATCACCGGCTGCGACAAACCGGTCGTCGCGGCTGTGGACGGGCCAGCCGTTGGCTTCGGGGCGGATCTAGCGTTGGCGTGTGATCTGCGTGTCGCAAGCTCCAGCGCCTACTTCCAAGAAAAGTTCGTTGCGCTCGGGTTGATGCCCGACGGCGGGGGCACTTTTCACCTTCCGCGGCTCATCGGGATCGGGCGAGCCCTCGAGCATCTGCTGCTCGGCACGCGCATCGACGCGCCCGTCGCGCTCGGCCTCGGGCTCGTCAATCGCGTGGTCGCTCCGAGCGAGCTCGCGGCAGAGAGTCACACCTTGGCGACCCAGCTTGCGGCAGGTGCGCCGCTCGCGGTTGCGGCCATCAAGCGCGCGGTGCGTCAGAACCTGGAGTCGGACCTCGCCTCCGCGCTGATGCGCGAGCGGAAGGGGCAGCTAGCGCTGCTGGCGAGCGCAGACGTCACGGAGGGTGTGAGCGCTTTCTTTGCTCGTCGTCCGGCGCGGTTTCAGGGAAAGTAAAAGCGGCCGCGCCGCGCGCTCAGAAGAGATAACGCTCGCCGGAATCACAGAGGATGGTCACGACACTGCCTTTACCCAGGCGGGCGGCCACCTCGCACGCGGCGTGCACGTTCGCGCCCGAAGAGGGGCCAACCAGCAGGCCTTCTTCGCGCGCCAGCCTTCGCGCCATGCGCTCGGCAGCCACGTCCGAGACCTCCACGATTTCATCGATGACGCTGCGGTCGAGCAGCTCTGGAACGAAACCCGCGCCCAACCCCTGTATCCCGTGCATGCCGGCGGCTTTGCCGGAGAGCACGGCGCTGTTGGCGGGCTCCACGGCCACGATGCGCACCGACTGACCAAGAGCACGCCGCAGGGCGCGACCGACGCCCGTCACGGTCCCACCGGTGCCGACGCCCGCAACGAAGGCTGCAAACCCCTCGCCTGTTTGCTCGATCAGCTCGAGCGCGGTGCCCTGCTCGTGGCTTGCAGGATTGGCGGTATTGAGGAACTGACTGGGCATGAAAGCATTGGGCGTGTCCCGTAGCAGCGCCGCTGAACGCTGAACCGCGCCACGCATGCCGTCACTCGCTGGGGTGAGTACGATGTCGGCGCCGTACGCGCGCAGGATGTACCTACGCTCGAGGCTCATGTCCTCCGGCATCACCAGCACACAACGATAGCCGCGCACCGCCGCAATCATTGCCAAGCTGATGCCCGTGTTGCCGCTGGTGGCCTCGACGATGGTAGCCCCGGGCTTCAGCGCACCCGAACGCTCGGCGCTCAGAATCATGGACAAGGCGGGCCGGTCCTTGACGCTTCCAGCGGGGTTCATGAACTCCGCCTTGGCCATCACGTTGACACCGGGCGGAGCGACCCGCTGCAAGCGGACCAGCGGCGTTTTCGCGATCAACCCGAGGACGTCGTCAGCGACCCGCAATCCCGAAGGGGTGAAACGGCTTTCGGAGCTGACACCCGGACTTGATTCGGCGGCCATGGCCCCGCAAAAGTAGCATCTTCAGCGCGCCGGCTGCGCGACAATCTCCGCTGGCGACCCGGCGACCGACAGCGGTACCGTGCCCTCGAAGAAGGGAGCTTTGAGCCGGGCCAACCCGAAGCACGAGCTACCTTCCACGACGGACGAGGTGATGTTGCCGACTGGATCGGCCACGCTCTGCACGCTGACCGGCGCCTGCTCCGCAAGCGCGTCACCCGAGGGGACCTGAAGCAGCGTGACACGTCGCTTCAGCTTGCCGCGAAGGTCCTGCATGCAGACCACCTCTTGACCGAGGTAGCAGCCCTTGGACCAGGAGACGGCGCGGCGATCGAGCGAGGCTTCGTGAGGGTTGTCCTCGGGGCCGTAGTCGACACCGAACTCCGGAAAACCTCGCAGCACGCGCAGCCGCTTCCAGTCGAGCTGCGTGGCCAGCAACGCGGCGGGGCCGCCAAGCTCGAGCAGCCCAGTCAGCGCCTCCTGCAGCCCTTCGCGCGGCACCACCACCGCTGCGCCGCCCACGCCGAGCCAGTCGATGCTCCCGCCTGGGTACGAGGACTGCCGAAGCACCTCGCTCGAGCGTGCTCCATGTAGGCGGACCCAGCACAGCTCGGGAGCAAGCTCCAGCTCGGCGTCCTCCATGACCAGGTGGCGATTCAACGCAGCCGCGATCGGCTCCGCGAGCCCTGCCGCCACGCCGAGCAGCAAGCCTCCGCGCTCGGCCACCACGTCCAGGTCCGTCTGCACTTTGCCGACCTTGTTGAGCAGCAGGGAATAGACGCCCTGCGCAGGGGTCACCTGTGCAATGTCGGCGCTGGCGAGCCCGTTGAGCCAGCTCCCAGCCTCCGAGCCGCGAACGCGGATGCATTCGCGCTCCGGGTGCGGAACGATCACCACCGCCTGTTCGGTCGCCGTGAGGAGCGGGCTCATGTACCTTGCCTCGCCACAATATGTGCTCAGGGCGAACCTTCGTCGAGGGACGGGTAGATGGGCCCATCGCGAAGCGTCAGCTCCGCTTCCGTTTTATCCGCCTTGCGCACTCTCACCCGCAACCCGGTGCTGCCGTTGGAGTTGATCGAGCTGCGAACCTGCCCGTTCGATAGGCGCGCGACGGGCTCGCCCATGATCGCGATGATCTCGTCGCCGCGCGTCACACCTGCCCGTCCCGCGGGTGACTCACGAAATACGCGCGTGACGAAGACCTGATCGGTACGGATCTCGTAGCTGAACCCAAGACCCATCTTCCCGTGCGCTGGCTCGACGATGAGCTCCAGGTAGGCGCCGCTCGCGCAGTCGACCGAAAGCCGCCGCTCGAAGCTCGCCTCCTCGTGGATGTCGCGGATCTGCTTGGAACAAATCGGATGGTTGGCGATGGGATTGCTGTCCCAAAGCTCCACCCACACGCTCGCATCCGGGCGCAGGCGGTAGTTGCCGAAGGTCTGGTTGGGCCAGGTGGGCGCCAACGTGTTCGCCTGAATGGGCGTGACGATGAGGTCCCGCTCGTTGACCTTGAGCTTGGCGAAAACGTCGGGCAGCGAACCCCCTACCGAGTCCCACTCGCGCCCATCGCGGGTCTTCGCTGGGATCGCGGCGCGCGCGAAACCGAGATACAAGAGGTCGCGCGGAGGCGGCGGCGTGAACACGAACCCTGCCGGCACCTGACGCACGGGCGTTGCAAGCTCAGGGTAAACGGCGCCGCAGCCCAGGGCGGCCAGGGTCAGCAGAATACTGAGCAGTTTGCTGCGCCTAGGCGGAGTGGAGCGCGCCGCTGCCACGTGGAAACGTCCTGAAACCTTCGAGCCATCGCAAGTCTTCGAATTCATGTCACCCGCACTCGCGTCCTCGCTCGACCGCGCGAGGGCTGAGCCGACCGATGTACCACACCTTGCCCCGTGCACAGTCAACTGCAGCGCTACTGGCGCGCGTCAAACGGCGAGCACCGGGCGTCCCTCGGCGTCCCGCGAAAGCCCGCACGCTTGAGCCACGACATCTCGATACGCCAGCCAAGCTTCGAGCGTCTGTTGCATCGAACGCAGGACACTCTCCCGCGCCCGCGGCGGCACGAACTCCAGCACCACTCGCCAGGCGGCGCGCCGATGATCGCCCTCGACCGCGCGGTGGGCCTTGGTGAGCGACAGGTATTCCAGAGGCAGACCGTAATGTTTCACCAACGGATGTTCCTCGAGCGGGGGTGGGCTGTGGGGCCGGTCGCCGGTGAGCTCGCGCCGCTCGTGGGCGGTGCCCTCGACGAACAAGGTGGTAACCGCAGCGGCGACCTCCCATCCACGATGCAGCGTCGACTCGTCCAGCAGGCTTCGATAGGCGCGAGCGGCGGGCAGCAACGTCACGGACTCGAAACGCGAGAGGTCCATTCCGAGGCCCCGCGGGTACTCGAGGAAGAGCTCGGGGTGCGGACGGCCAGCGAAGAGCCCTCCCGTCTCTTCCTCGTAGACGTTCGCCACGAGCTCACGCCGCACCTCGGCGATCGGGCAGGCCACGTAGGCACGACCAACCAGCACCGGAAAATCACGTACGTACGTTTCGTACTCCTGCTCCAGGTGAATGTGGAGCAGCTCTCGCGGTACGAGCCCGCTCGTGAAGGCGGACCAGGCCCAATGCGCCTTCTGTTCCATGATTCCGAGCAGCGCTTCCCGAAACTCCGAACTGTCCACAGGCGAGGAGTACCGCGTCACGACTCCAAGGGCGAGAAAGCAGCCACACGGGCGAGCTTCGGCTCGAAGGCCGGCCGCCGTGAACTCCATTCAACCTGCGTCAGCGGATGCGGGCAGCGCTTGCGAGCGGTATCATAGAGACACATGGCGCGAATGTTCGGCTTCATCGGCAACCGTTCCGACCTCGGAGCG
>DASQDA010000078.1:0-3725 GCA_035634435.1 Polyangiaceae bacterium | reverse complement strand
CGCGCGCTCGGCCAAGTTGATCAAGAATGCGACACTCAAGGTTTACAAGGGCGCTCCCCATGGGCTGCCCGACACGCACAAGGAGCAGCTGAATCAGGACCTGCTGGCGTTCCTGAAGGCTTGATCCAGGCCCGAGCTGGGCACGAACGCGCAGGGCCAACAACGGTAGGGAAGAGTAGTTGCGCGTGCAACTACTCTTCCGCGCGCCTGGACAGCGCTCTCACGTGGGCTTGTCGGCGATGAACGTGGTCTCGACGCGGGCCACCCGTCGTCGCAAGTCGTGCCGCACCTGCAGCCCGCGCTCCGACATCCACTTCGCCATGTAGCGATAGCGCGGATAGATCGGTGCGGAGGTGAAGCCACTGCGCGGCACGTGGAGCCTGCGTCCCAAGCGTTCATAAGCCACGGTGTTGGCGATCGTGAGCACATAATCCTTGAGCAGCCCGACGCGCCGGCGCGTGAGCGGCTCTCGCCATTGGTCTTTTGCGAACACACCCAGTGTTCCGCCGATGATCTGCAGCTGACCTCCCGGTTTCAGCACCCGCGCCATCTCGGCGATGGCGCGGCGGACGTCCATGTACTGATGCGCGGAGTAACAGAAGACGATGTCGAACTCAGCGTCCGCGAACGGCATGGACTCGGCTTGTCCGTCGACCACGGCGGGCGGAGTGAGGCCCTCGCGCTCGGCGAGAATCGGGGTGAGCTGACGGTACACCGCAACTGGCTCGAGCCCGACGAAGCGACCGCCGACGCGACTGAAGGAGAAGAGGTTGCAGCCGAAACCGCTGCCTGTCTCCAGCACGGCCTTGCCGGCATACCGCTCGGCGCCAAACGCCGGCTCGCCATCTTCGATATGCATCTTGCGACCGCGGTCGAGCCAGAACTGGTATTCGCGCAGCGAGTCCGCGACCAGACGTCCGACGGGCGTGAACGCGCGCGTCGCTCCCGCCAGCCAGCGCTGCTGCGTGGCCACCGCGACGGCAGGCTCGTGTGCTAGCTCCAGTGGGCGGTCGAGCGCGAGGCGGAACATGGTCTCGATCAGCAGATCTGAGTCCGGACCGAGCAGGGCGGCACGTGTTTCAGTTAGCTCGTCGGGGCTGAGACAATCTTGCATGGGTACTCGGCTGTCTGCGGGCAGGATGTCGCTCTCAGCAGCCCACACCTGTTCGGCGACGTCCATGCCCTTCGCGTGAACGGTGCCATGCCAGGCACGGAACCGCACCAAAATCTCGCAGTCGATCTCACGGGCTCGGCTGCTCGGCTGCTCGGCTGTGTAGCGGGCCCAGCGAGACCCGCGTGTCATTCGGCTCATCAATGGGGGACCGCGGCGGCGACCGCGAGCGCCACCGAGCGTGTGTTCGACCCCGTTGTGGGCGAGCCCACCAGGCTACCCACACACCAGACGCCCGGAGCGGCCAGGCCGCCCGGGTCCGTGCGCGGCACGTAGCCGCGCTCGTTCTGAAAATCCAACGCTGCGCCGGCTTGCGCGGCCAGCTCGAAAGCGGCTGTGCCGATGCCGTCGCAGAGAACCGCGCCGGCGCGCACGCTCCGCTGTTCACCCAGCACCTCGAGCTCGACGGCTCGGACGCGCTGCACGCCCACCAGACGTTTTACACGTGCGGGGGCGTCCACGTGGGCGACCACGTGCCCTTCCAAGGCTGCGCTCGCCCGCTCGCTGAAACGCCCGCGGCCGACCAGCACCACCCGCGCATCTGGCAAGACGCCGCCCTGCAACAACATCAGGCCGGCTCGCGCGCTGAAGGTACCCGGAAGGTCGTTGCCCGGGAAGTCGGGCAGCGCCTCGTGCGTGCCCGTCGCGAGCACGACGGCGCGGGCCCTGAGCCGCTGAACACCGCTCGGGGTGACTACCAGCAAGTTGGCCGTGTCGCGCGACGCTTCCTCGCGATAGAGCCCACACACCGTGCTCTCGGACCAGATCTCCGCGCCGGCCTGGCGCGCGCCGGCGATCGCGCTCGCGGCTTTCTGCGGATCCAGCAGCCGAGAGGCGCCACCGAGCTCCAGCGCATCGTCGATCAACAAACACCTGGGCCCCAGCTGGGTAGCCACAGCGAGACCTGCGGCGCCTCCACCTACGATCACCACGTCCACGTCGCGGAGCTCGGCGGGAAGCGGCGCGAGCACGGCGTCGGGCAGGCGCCCAAGACCAGCGATGCGTCGGGCCAGGCGTTGGACGACCTCGGAGACGCCGCGCACACCGGCGAACAGGCGATGCGGGTCGAGCCCGTGCGGAAACAGGAAGTCCGTCGCGGCGAGCAGATCCAGCTCACGCGTGCCGAGCACGTTCTGCGTCTCGACGCGTTCACCGCCTTGCACGCGCAGCCGGCAGGCCATCACATTGGCAACGCCGTTGACGCGCACGAGGCATCCATCGCACTGAGCTCGCAAGCAGTACGGGCCGCGCGGACGATGCAGCTTGGGGCTGCGCGCGAGCGTCCCGCGGTCTGCGGCCAAGAGCGCGTGCGCGAGAGATTCCCCGGCTCGAGCGGGCAGCACGTCACCGTCGTGACTGATCTCGACGGCATCTGGCGGAGGGTGCAGGCGGCGCGACATGCGAATCGACGCGGAGAATGGCGCGTTTTGCTGGCGCGGGCGATGCTTTTTCGCGTGCGGCCTTCTCCGCTCGGTGGTTGCTTTGACAGGGCCTGGGCCCCAGACTGGTAGACCACGCCATGCCGCGGATTGCTGTGTACGGTGGTAGCTTCGACCCTCCCCACGTGGCGCATCTGCTCGCCGCGGCTTACGCGCTCGCAATTGGCGCTTTCGATGAGCTGCTGGTTATCCCAGTCTTCGCCCATCCGTTTCAAAAACGGCTCAGCTCATTCGAGCATCGAACGAAGATGTGTGAGCTGGCCTTTGCCGAGCTCGAGCACGTGACGGTGTCCCGTATCGAAGCAGAGCTGCCGCTGCCCAGCCGAACGCTCAGCACTTTGGAAGCGCTGAAGCGCGAGCGTCCTTTTGCCGACCTGTCATTGATCGTGGGTTCCGACGTGCTGGCCGAGACGAGCAAATGGCACGCGTTCGATCAAGTCTTGCGGCTTGCCCCTGCGTTCGTGATCGGGCGCTCCGGTTATCCGCATGCACAGGCGAGCGCGGTGGCCTTGCCCGCCGTGTCCTCGACGCGGGTCCGAGAGCTGCTGGGCTGCGTGGACACTCCCGGCGCACTCGAAGAGCTCGCGCAGCTGGTGCCCGCGCGTGTGCTGGACTACGCCTTGCGGCAGCACCTCTACTCCGTGCCTCCAGCGGCGGGTGATGGTGAGCCGTGACCCATGGTTGGGTGGTGAACGGAAAGTTGTAGTTGAGAGCGATGCAAAGGAAAGAGGGCTCCGCTTTGCGCTACAGAACGCCAGAGGTTTTCCTGTCTTCGGCGTGCTAGACGCGGAGTGACTCGGCGTGTCGTGAGCTGAACCAGCCGGCGGGCGCCGCCGCGCTCAACGCGTCAAGAAATCGAGCCACCACAATGCGACGGATCCACCTGCTTGTATCTCTCTTGGCCGCTGCCTTTGGCCTTTGCTGTAGCTCGGGGCCAAACGCAGTCGGTGATGGGATCGGCGGTGCGGCGCAGGCCGGATCGAGCGGCTCGGGCGCGGGCAACGTCGCGATGACCGCGGGAATGGGTGGCTCCAACGCTGGCGCGTCAGGGAGCGGCTCGACGATGGCAGCAGGTGCTTCCGGCGCCGGAGGGGCAGGGGGATCCGTGGGAGCGT
>DASQDA010000077.1:0-6727 GCA_035634435.1 Polyangiaceae bacterium | reverse complement strand
GGGAACGCGGGAGTCGTCGCCGGCCTAACGCAACGAAACCTGATGTAGCGTTGCGAGCAGGCCGAAGTGGTCCGAGAGGGTCGAGCGCTGCCGGCGGCTGCCAACGTCGAGCATCAGCGGCTCGTCGAGAATGCGCTGGCTGTCCACCGTCGTGGGGAAGCTCCGGAGCAGCACGTGATCCAAAGGCCAACTGGAGGCTGACACGCTCCCGTCGGTCAGTCCTTCGCTGTTGAATGTACCGCGCCGGTCGGCCCGGTCCGGCTCGCGGAAACCAGCGCGTTGTAGGCGTCGAAAGAGGGAGGATCCCGGCGTCGTGTTGAGGTCACCCAGCAGCAATGCGCGAGCGTTCCCTGCCTTCGCATCCATCCAGACGATGAGCTCATCCAGCTGGGGCTCTTGTTCGGCGCCGCCGGGGGATAGATGCGCGGCGAAAACGTGCAGCACGCCGTCGTCGAGATCGATCCGAGCGTGTAGCGCGCCGCGCGCATTGACCGACGAGGCGAAGACCAGCACGTCCGTGTCGCTCAGCGGTGCCCGGGAGAGCAGTCCCGTTCCAAACGAGCCGCCATACGCCATCAGCCCTGAATAGCGGCGCGCCGGCGTCGCAGGCTGCTGCGTCGCGCTCGCTTGTCCTCCACCGAGACAGCGGCCAACGATGTCCTCGATCGAGCCCTCCGGCTGGCTGGCAATACAATTGAGGCACGGTGCCGGTAGGGCCAGCGCCAGCGGGGCGCAGTGCTGCACGACGCACCGTGCCAGCGCCTCGTCTCGCAGCCCGTGGCAGCGCGCCTGAGCGCACGTCATGAGCGGGAGCAACCGATCCTCACTGCACACGGGGCGCGCAGCGTCCGCCAAGGGCGGCGGCCGCAGCGAGTGTGGCAATCGCGCCTGAACGGCGAGGCACAAGCGGCGCCAATGTTGCTCGAGCCAGAACTCCTGGACGAAGAGAAGATCGATCTCCAGAGCTCCCAGCGCCGCAATGACGTGGGGCAGACGCTCGGTGACGTGCGGAAGGACGCCCACCGCCAGTCCGGCGTTGAAGGTGGCCACGCGCAGCATCCCCCGCGCCGATGCAGGGTGCGTGCCGCGCGGTCCGTGGCGAGCTCCAGGTCTTGGCTCGTGAGAGCTTTCCCTTTTCCCACAACCGGCGAGCTGCCTTGCCGATGAAGGCTGCACGCCGTCCTGGCGCGTGCAGAAAACACGCTCGCAGGCGGACGCCAGGAAGGCTAGCTCTATGTCCACGCGCAAACGTAAGCCACACCGCCCTTCGCCCGCCTTCAGCCCTCTCTGTTGCGCCGTGATCGCCGGACCGATGCTGATTGCGGGGTGCTCCGACACCTTCGAGAGCTGCGACGATACCCGGACGTGCGCAGTCGCGGGTGCCGACGGGAGTGGCTCAGGTGGTGGCGGTAACGGCGGCGCGGCAGCCGGCGGGCGGCGGAGCGGCGGCAGCGGCTCGGCTGGCGACGAGGCCGCAGCTGCGGCCGGCGGGTTTTGGCTGGACGGCGAGGCCGGCTCCTCGTTGGGTGGCGCTCAGGCGGCCGGCGCGGCGGGGGACCAGGGCGGGGATGAGCCAGGCGGGGCCGCAGGCTCCAGCGCTGGTGGCGCCGGAGGGGAAGCGGCGAGCGTGGCCTCGGAGTGTATCCCCGGCATCGAGGCGACCTGCGCCGCACGCTACGCCTCCAAGGGTGAATGCGGAGCGCGCTCGATCACCTGCACGGACGAGGGCCGCTGGCCCGCCGCAGCCGACGCGTGCGGGCCCGCGAGGCGCGATTGCACGTCGCCCAAGGACAACGACTGCGACGGGCGCTCGGACGATCTGCTCGATGGCGCCTGCAAGTGCGCCGTGGGTGCGACCCAAGATTGTGACACGCACCCGCGCACGGATGGTATCGGACTCTGCAAGGCAGGGCATCGGACCTGTGAGCTGTCAGCGACCAAAGAGGGCAGTCAGTGGGGCTCCTGCCGTGGCTCCGTGGTCCCGGTCTCGGAACGCTGCGGCAACCTGCTCGACGACGACTGCAACAAGCGCGTCGACGAGAATTGCTCCTGCACCGAGGGCGACAGCTTTCCCTGCGGGGCCTGTGGAATGGGATCACAGACCTGTACGGGAGGCATCTGGGGGCTTTGCCACGACAATGACCTCGAGTGCAACACGTGCACGCTGGGGTGCACTCGGTTTGCCCCAGTGAGTCAGGTTGGCCGGTGCTGCTTCTGCAACGACGTGCAAGGGACCTACGCCGTTTCCGCGTTTAGCGCGAGCTACTATGTGTGTAAATAAGGCCAGCTGAACATCACGCGCGCCGTTCGATTGGACAGCGGTTTTGCCAGGGCCTATGAAGGCGGGGTGTCCAACGATGCATCGCAGCTAACCACCCGTGTGCTGGTGGGAGACCAGCTCGTCGATCTACCCGCGCTCGGTGCCAATGACCGCGTCGTCGCCGTGGGAGAGCTCTCGGAGCTCATCGTCATCTCGGGGCCGCGCGAGCCTGCGCGGCGCAAGCGGTGGCGCGGGCGTCGGCCGCCGTGAAGGAGCTGGCTTCCGTCAGCGACGCGGCGATCGGCCTATTTTTCACTACCTTCGCCCAGCTGTTGGAGGACGAGAGCGTCTTTGGGCACGTGCTGGCGGCCAATGCGGCCGACGTGGAGTCCGCCCAGGCGCGTGGCCGCGGCGTCGGTCGACTGCGAGTCACCGAAGCGATGCGTCGCGCCATGGTGGAGGGCTTGCGCGGTTGGGCGGCGGCCGAATCGCGGGTGGGCGAGGTGCTCGAGCGCCGGCGCGGTGCAGGGTTCGTGATCGAGCGTCGGCGCGCGCCGCTCGGCGTCATTGCTTTCGTCTTCGAGGGTCGCCCCAATGTCTTCGCCGACGCCGCTGGCGTTCTGCGCAATAAGAACGCCGCCGTGTTTCGCATTGGCGGTGACGCGCTCGCGACTGCGATAGCCATCGAGGAGCACGCGCTTGCTCCCGCCTTGCAGCGAGCGGGTCTGCCGGCAGGCGCTCTCACGCTCGTTCGCAGCAAGGAGCATGGCGCCGCGCACGCCTTGTTCTCGGAGCGTGCCGTGCGCCTCGCCGTAGCACGCGGCTCCGGGCGCACCGTGGCGTTGCTGGGTGCGATCGCCAAGCAGCACGGCATCCCGGCGTCGTTGCACGGGACCGGCGGAGCCTGGATGTACGTCGAGCCATCGGCGCCGAAAGAGCTGGTCGAGAACGCAATTTTCAACAGCTTGGATCGTAAGGTCTGCAACACGCTCAACGTCCTGGTGCTCGATCGCGCAGCCCGGGACACCCTTGGGCCGGTGGTCGAGAAGGCGCTGCGAGCCCGTCGAGCCAGGGTGGCGGTGTGCCGCGGCTCCGAGGGGGTCGTCAGCGCTGCGTGCGACATCGAACAGAGCGCTCTCGCCAGGGAGTGGGAATGGGACGACGTGCCCGAGCTTTCGTTCGTGATGGCGGACGACTTCAGCTCAGCCGTCGAGCTCGTGAACCGATACAGCCCCAAGTTCGTTGCCTCGATTCTGTCGGCACGGTCTGGGGCGTTCGAGGAGTTCTACGCGGCCGTCGAGGCGCCGTACGTGAGTAACGGCTTCACCCGCTGGGTCGACGGGCAATGGGCCTGGCAACGCCCCGAGCTCGGCCTCACCAACTGGGAAACCGGGCGTCTGCTCGGACGCAGCGGTTTCCTCACGGGTGACGATATCACTTCCGTGCGGGACGTGTTTATCGACGAGACGGGCCGCGGTGAGCACCACCGCTGACCGCGCCGCAGTAGCCTCAGCCCCCGGCGCGATCGTAGCAGCAGCGAAAGCCCGTATCGTGTCCTAGGGTCGAGCGCTGCGCCTCGGTTGCGGAGTCGCAGCGTAAGCTATTCGCATCCCCTTCGAAGAAGGCGCCGCCCACCCGATAACACGAGGAGCTGGCAGGCGGGTCGCTGTCCTCGCAGTCGAACACCCACTCCTTGACGTTGCCATTCATGTCGAACAGCCCCAGCGCCGGCCCTTCACAATCGGGCAGGCTTGCGACGCGCAGGGTGCCGTTTTGATTGTCCACGAAGCGGCTATTGCAGGCGACGGGGTCGAAGACGCTGCCATAACAGTAAGGCTGCAGGTCGCCCGCGGAACAAGCGTTGTACCACTCGTCTTGACGCGATCCGCGCATGCCCGGCAGCAGACCCCCGCCGCCCATGCGACCGCAAAGGTGACCGCCGCGCCACTCACAGTAGTCGACGGCGTCACAGTGGTCGATGCACACAACCGGTCGCTGGGGGTCGTCGATCAGCAGGGCTTCGTAGTCGAACGCTCGGCAGTTCGGATCGACGTCGAAGGTGGAGACGACCGGTTCGTAGCTCTCGTTCCACGTGCACTGCGGCTGAGCAGAGCTGCGCTCCGGAGTCGGCCGCGACTTCATGAACGTCGAGTACTGTTGCACGGTGACTTCGGTGGCGTCGATGGCGAAGCCAGCACCGGGTATGAAGTCGATGGGCACGTGAGGGTCGGCCGGGCAGGGGCACTCGGCAAGCCCACAGCGCAAATCGCACGGAAGGACAGGCGCGGGCAGCGCGATCACATCGTCAGGGTACGTGCAGCCGAAAGCCAGCTGTGCCGCAATCGCCACAGGCGCGAGCATCCACCGGCACAGGGAACGGAACGGCACCGGACGCTCTCACTGATCGCGTGCGCCAGCCGCCACTTTACCGGTCGACTGCTGCTCCAGGCTGCGAGTGTAGGCGCTCTTCGGGTAGCGTTTGCTGAACAGAACGGCTTCGGCGCGCGCGTCCTGAGCTCGCCCGAGCGCTCGCAGCGCCTGGATCTTGCCGTAGTGTGCCTCGCGAGCCAACCTTCCGCCGGAGGCGAGGTACTGCTCGTAGAGCGCGAGCGCGCCTCTGGCGTCTCCCAGGTGCGCCAAGCGTACCTCGGCCAGGCCGACGCGCGCGGGGCTCGCCTCCGCGCTCTGCGGGTAACTTCGGATCAGCTGCTCGTAATGCTGCGCGGCGGCCCGGTAGGCAGCTCGCGAGCGGGCCTTGCCGGCGCGGCTGAGGAGCTCAGCGGCCGTTGGCGCACGTGTGCTGGCCTGCTCATCGGCAGCGCGCACGGCCTCCTCGGCGTCCACGTGCAGCGCAGCGTAGCCAGCTCTCACGCGTTGTGCCTGGTCGGGCGCCCAGCCCGACAGGGAGGCCAACACGGCAGCGTCGCGGGCCAACGTCCCATGGCTCAAGCGGGTGAGCTCCGCCGAGCCAAGCCGCAGCTCGCGGCCCGGGCGCACCAAGAGCTCCAGCTTTTCCGTGCGCGCCTTCACTACGCCCTCGGCAACACGCAGAAGCGTGCTGCCGTCGCTGCCTACCTCCACCGCGAAAATGGTTCCGAGCGCCACCGCGGAGCCGGCACGCGTGGTCACCTCGAAGCGACTCTCGGCGGGCTGCGGAGCAAGCACCGCGACGACGCGGCCTGCGACTAGCTCGAGCTGCTGGTGTTGCCCGAGAGCAACCACCCGCACCTTGGAGTGCGCGGCGATACAGGCAATGACCTGGCGCTCCAGCCCGAGGCAAGCGCTGCCTTCCTCCGACTCGAGCACCGAGCCGACCTCCAGCTTGCTGCCAGCAATGACGCGTGAGCCGTTCACGCTCACCACACCGGCGCTGAAGGACAGGCTCGTACGCAAGGCACCGGGTGATGAGGCGCTCGCGCTGGCTCGAGGAGGAGCCCCCGGGGCCGACGCGGTGTGCGCGGGCTCCCCGCCGAACCAGGTCATGAGCCCGAACGCCCCCGCGGCCGCCGTTGCGCCGCAGAGCGCCCAGGCCCACCCGGCGCGCACGCCAGTGCGGGGCCGCTCGTCGCGCAGCGCCGGAAAGGGAGGCACTTCATCGAGGGCGTTCAGAATCAGCCTGTCCGCCTTCGGAACGACCATCGAGGCACGCTCGAGCGCGCCGCTCAACGTCTGGTAGACATCCCGCTCTTTGGCACAACCGGCGTCGCTGCTCGCGATGCGATCGCGCTCCAGCTGCTCGTCGGCGGACAGCGCCTCTCCGAGCGCCTCTTTGTCGACGTGGGCTTCCCAGCGCTGGCGTTCATTTTGACTCATGAGTGACTCACTTTCCCTCGTTCCACGCCGAGCGAATCTCTACGGATCATGCGCCGGAGCTCGAGCCGAGCGCGCGCAATGCGATCCTTGATCGTGTTGGGCGAGACCTCGAGCAACTCGGATATCTCGACCACGCTGTAACCGAGCACATGGCGCAGCGCGAGGGCGTTGCGCAGCGTCTCGGGCAGGTGACTCAGGTATTCGCGAATGTGCTTCGGGATCTCGTCCGCCAATTCGACGTGAGGTGGAAACGCCACCTCCTCGCCTTCGTCCTCGGGCAACGTGCGCGCAGCGCGCAGCCGGCGGTCCTGCGCGATGCGCAGCGCCTCGCGCGCCGCAATGCGCGTCGCCCATGTTTCGATGCGACTCGCGCCCCGGTACGTCCCGGCGCGGCGCAATATCTGAATCACCGCGGCCTGGGTGGCGTCCTCGGCGTCCTCGGAGTGCTTCAGAATCGCGGTCGAGACGACGTGAACGCGGCGCCGAACGCGGCGCAACAGCAGCTCTTGCGCCGGGCGATCGCCATTGGCGACGAGCTGCATGAGCTTTTCGTCGTTGCGATACGGACTCATGGAGATGGCTGCGCGTCGGGGACGCCCCAGAAGTCGAAGCTGGCACCCACATCCAGCTTGCCGACGAAGCGCCGTACGCCTT
>DASQDA010000076.1:0-9326 GCA_035634435.1 Polyangiaceae bacterium | reverse complement strand
CGACCCGAGGACAGGTCCTCGAGCGCGAGCTTGGGCACCGACGCAGGGTTGGCGGGCGAGGTCCAGTCGGCAGCCTGCGCGATGCCGAGGTCCGCAAGACACGGCGTGGTCGCGGGGCAACTGAGGCCCAACGGTCGCGCGTTGCCGTCCACGTGCAAGACCGCGGGCGCCAGCGCTCGCACTTTGCCAAGCTCGGGGCTTGCCTCCGGCGCACAGAGCTCCTGAGCGAGCGGCAACAACACGAGCGCCTTCGGGCGATGAGGGGAGAGAGTTCGACGCAGATCGGCCGAGCAGTTGCCGCTACGCAAAGCGCGGCCCGTCAGCGTCAGCGCAACCACCGACCGAGCTGGCTCCGTGGGGCTCATCGCGCGCAGCGCGAGGGAATAGAGATCGCGATCCGCCCCAGCGAGCACGCCCGTCAGCGTGATGAGAACCGCCGCCAGCGCCGCTGCTATTTCGAACGGCACGATCTGCCAAACTGGATGCGCGCGCGGCAGCGCCACCGACATCGGCCGAGGGATGCGGTACTGCTTCGGGATGAAGACGGGGCGTTGAGTATTCACGAAGGTCGCGCGGGACAGTGCCCCGCTCTTGCCCCAAGCGGCCAATTTCGCCGAAAACTTATGACCCGCTGCCGAGTTGAGTTTGCCGCAACGGTAATTGTCTGCGTCAACGGGCCGTAATCGTCGGGGCTAGGGCGCCCGATGTCATGAGTGTAGGTGCATATCCGCTATTGGCTTCTCTGGCCAATTGGCCGATCTTCCCGGAAAACGGGCTCGATCGAAGCCTACACGCGCCCGTGCTGATCGGTCTGCTGCTGGTGAGCTTCTTCGCCGAGACGCTCGGCTGGACGTACGCCGGCCTGGTCGTGCCCGGCTACCTGGCCTCGGTGTTCATCGCTGCTCCGGTAACCGGCGCGCTGGTCGTCGTCGAGGCTGCGCTCACCTATCTGCTGACGGCCATCGTCGGCCTGTGGCTGCCGCGCACCGGGGCGTGGTCGTCCTCCTTCGGCCGAGAACGTTTCTTTCTGTTCATCGTCAGCGCAATCTTGGTGCGCCTGGCAATCGAAGGGAACTTCTTGCCGTGGCTATCCAGCCGCTACGTGTTCAGTCACTCGCGCGAGCTCTACAGTCTGGGTCTGGTGTTGGTGCCGCTGCTGGCGAATGCGTTCTGGAACGCAGGCCTGCTGAATGCTCTGCCGCGGCTCGGTTTCATAACGTTGATCACCTTCGCCTGTGTCAACTGGGTATTGCTTCCGCACACCAACTTCACGATGTCGCGCTTCGCGATCGCCAACGAAGCGGTGTCCCTCGCGTTTCTCGAATCTCCTCACGCGCACATCATCCTACTCATCGGGGCGCTGCTGGGTGCGCGTAACAACCTACTCTACGGCTGGGACTACAATGGGATTCTGGTGCCCGGCTTGCTGGCGGTTGCCTGGTATCAGCCGACCAAGCTCGCCACGACCATGGTCGAGGCGGTGCTGATCTTTTGGATTGCGCGCGCGATCACCAGCCAAGGCCCGCTGAAGAAGCTGCTGATTGTCGGCTCTCGGCGCATGGTGGTGGTGTTCCTGGTGGGGTTCGTCGCCAAATGCGGGCTGGGCTTCGCGATCGTGCGCTGGGCGCCGTCGGTGCAGATGGTCGACTACTTCGGCTTCGGCTACCTGCTCCCTTCGCTGCTCGCGGTGAAGATGTGGAACAAGCAGAAGGTTTTCACCGTGATCATGCCGACGCTGCAGGTCTCGCTGCTGGGCTTCGTCGCCGGCAACGCGGTTGGCTTCGCGCTGAGTGCGGTCGACCTGCACCTCGCATTTGGAGAACAGGCTGACGCGGTGGTGGTCACCGCGGGCGCTTCTCCGGCGTTCGAGCTGATGTTGGGCGACTCGGCGCCGGCTCCGCGCCTGCCCGCTGCTGCCGTGGCCGGACCCCGCCCCAGCGCGGTCGCCCTGCTGGCTGCACAGGAGCTCTCGCAGGGAGAGCTGTCCCAGCCCACTCGGCGTCTGCTGGCAGAGGTGGGCATCAGCATCGTGCACGATCCCCTGCACGGCTGGCTTACGCTCACGCCCAGGACATCGGACCCCGACGAGGATCGAATGGCGCCGCGCCTCGCCGTGCGAGGCCCGACGCCGCCACGCGCGCCGTGGCTGGTCGTGGCGGTGCAGAGCCGCAGTGGATCAGCGGTCATCGCCGCTTCGCAGCGTGTCGCGGAGCTGCTGGACGCGCGTGCCCTGGTCGTGCGCTCACGGCTGCCAGAGGTTGCCGCCTTCGACGATGCCTTTGCCGACGGGTTGCTCGATCGCTTGCAAATCGAGCGCGTGCTGATTGTCACAGAGGGCGCGCGCTCCGGGCTCGACGTGGTCGGAGCCGTGCCGCCTGGCTTCGATCTGAACGGGCTCGCCGCGGGGCTCGGCGTGCCGTTGCAGTTGAGCTTCCGAGCGGCAAGTGCGGAGACGCGGAGCCGGGCGGACACGCCGCGTCTCGAGCTCACGCCAGCGGCCGCGGAGCAGATTGGCGCACGGCGACTAGGGGCGCCCGAGCTCGAGCAATGGCCGGGCAATCTTCGAGCGACGCTGAGCGCCCGGATCAATGACCTGACGCAGGTTGGTCCGCGCGGTTATCGCGGACCGAGCATCGAGGAGCTCCGGGTGTTCGCCGCGGTGCTGTGGCCCGCGATCGAGCGCCTGCGGCTCGGGACCTCACCCAGCGCGTGGGAGCGCGCGGTGGCGGCGCGCTTGGACTACCATTTCGTCCGGCTCACGGCGCCGCGACCTACCTTCCTGCTGTGCGAGCTCCCGGGAGCCGAGCGCCGCGGGAGTGCAACGTTCGCCGTCAGTGCTCGCACCTCCGACAACTCACCGGCCATCGAGGTACCCGCGGTGCGCTGGGAACGTGGCACGCTGGCGGCGGGGCTCTCGCTGCATGCTGCGCTCGAGTCGGATCTGCTGCTGATTCCCGGAGCATTGCCCAACGCCGCGCCTGCAGGCGCTTCCGACCTGCGAAAGCCCCAGGGGCGGCGCTCGTTTTTTCATCAAGCACACGAGCAGTGGCTCTCGACCGGTGGTCACGTGCTGGCGCTGCAGGGCATCACCCCAGAGCGGGAGTCGGACGAGGACGCCGTGCTGTCGTTCGGTCGGGAAGTGGCGGGGCTCGACCACGTTCCGGCCTGGTCAGCGTCCGTCGTTCGCGTCCTCACCAACTCCGGGGTGCGGCTCGGAGTGTTCGATGGCGCCGCCCGGCACGCGGCGTTCGAGGGCGCCGGCGATCCCGCGTTCGAGTATGCCCGTCGCTTCGCCGACGAGCAGATGGCGGTGCTCTGGCTGAGCGCGCGTCTTCGTGACCATTGGACCAGCATCCAGGAGGACGAGCGCACTGGCGCGCGACTCGAGCTGGCGGCGGCGTCCGTGTTAGAGGTCGACGTCGCGGCACGCGCCGCCGAGATCGCGAGCTGTCTTGGCGTGACGGCGGCAACGCTGCCGCACTGCAAGCAGCTCGCCGCGAGGTGCGATCCGAAGGCGGAGGAAGCGGCCATTGCAGTCTACGCGCGGACTCAGAATCCATACGACCTGCTCACCAGTGTGAAGGCGGGCCGGGGCTGCGCGCTCGAATGGCTGCGCGACCTGCACAGCCAGCACTTGTGGCTGCTGGCGATGGGCTCGGGGCAAGCGCGATTGGTCCCGCTGCAAGGCAGCAAACCGACGCGCCCAGGGGCCCCCGCCCTGACCACGACGGACTTTCCCGCGCTCGTCGCTCTGGGCATCGCCAGTGCGGGGCTCAGCCTATGAAGCGCTGGCTGATCGCGTTTCTGGTGATCGCTCTGGCGGGCGTGGCGTTGCTGGGGCTGACTCGCGAATCTAGCCGCGTCGCCGAGCACAAGGCTTTCGACGAGATCTTGGCGTACGAGATCAGCGGTGCCCAGGACGTCGTGGTTTCCGTCCCGGGTAACGTGGCGCGACTCTCCGTGACCACCTGGGCCATCGTCACTCCACCCGCCCAGTACGATCCTGCGCTGACGTACACCTACGCGCTCGGCGTCACGGCCGCCGATGCGCGTGGCCAGCGACTCTTTCAACGCGACTACTTCCAGGTGAGCCGCGTCAGTGTGCCAGACCTGGATGGACCGCGCGCCAGCGCCGACTTCGTCGCTCGTCTCGCCGACGGCGGCGACTGGGTCACCGACTCACGAACCACCGACGTGGAGCTCGACGCATTCGAGGGGCGCGGCGGTCGCGTGCGCTTTTCGGCGAGCGGTCCCGGCAAGCCGCGTTTGCTCCTCCGCATCGCGTTCAGCCAGAGTCGCGGTCAGCTCGAGCGGCGTGTGCTCACCCGCAGTCTCGACCCGGGCAAGCGTCGTCTGCTGGTCGAAGGACGTGCCTCCCTGGGTTTCGGCGATTTGCCGGAGCCGGCGCAGCAGCGCGCCCTGGCGAGCTGGGGTCGACGCATCGGCGCGCTCGGTAGCAAAGGCGTCGACTACGTCGAGCGTCGTCTGCTCCTGGGGAATTTTCGACCTCGCGCGGAGGAGCGCGCCACGCCCGACCTGGGAATCGATATCGACGCGCAGCACGCGGCAGCCCTGAACCTGGAGGGACCGCTCAGTCTTTACCTGGCCTCGGACCGCGACGGCGAGCTCGAGGTCACTGACGGCACCCTGCCGCCACGGCGGGTGCCCGTCACCAGCCGCTCGGGGGCGGTGCTGCAGCTCACGAGCGCCGGCGCACGCACCGTGAAGGTCAACTCCAGCCTGCCGCTGCATGTACGCTTTCAACTCGGGGAGGCCGAGCGAACGCGACAGATCGGCGACTTTGCCCCCGCCCCGGCGCGTGAGGGCAAGATCGAAGTGGGGCCCGACGTGCGCCGGCAGCGCTACTTTCGCCTGCACCCGGCCGAGCCGATCCGGGTCCACCTGGCGCGCGGTCAGGAGATGCTCGGGCTCACCCTGCGGGGCGTGTGCCGACCGCACGACCCGCTCCGGCGCGCGCGTGTCGTGGCGACCTGGCGAGAACAGGGCCTGACGCGCACCGCCGAGGCCGACGTCACGGTCACCCGCTCGGACTACGATCGATTCGCGGATGTGGGTGACGCGAGCGAGGCGGCGTGGTTGCAGTTTTCGGCGCCCGTTGGTGCTCGCGACGTGGAGCTCACGGGGCCGGCCGATCTGGCCGTGAGCGTCTGGACGCGCGAGCCGATGACGGCGGGAAATGTGATCCACCCCGCCTATGCGCGCGAGCTGGCGGAAGACGAGGTTTTTCGCAACGCGCCGTACCAGGTGCGCAGCTGGGCCGGGTTGGTACCGGACAACGCGGACGCGCTCGTGCTCGCTGGGCGCGAGCTCATTGCGCTGACCCAGGTGCGTATTCATCGGATCGCACCCGCGGCGACAGCAAAGGTATTGCCAGAGCGGACGCTCTTGCCGCTCGGCACGCCGCTGCGGCGCGAGCTTCTGATGCCCGAGCGGCTCGAGCCCGGATTGCCCCTGCCCAGCGGCGCCTGGACGCCGATCCGCGGGGTGACCGCCTTGCGGGTGGAAGCGGAAGGCCCCGACGCGGCGCGGCTTTCGCTGCGTTACCGGCTAGGGTCACAGCCGCTAGGCGATACGCTGCGCGTGCTGGTCGACGAGCAGACCCTGCACGAGCAGCCCTTGCTGCTCGCGAGCGGCACGCTGGAACGACCGCTCTCGCCCGGGGTGCACAGGGTGAAGTTGCTGGGGCTGCGCGAGGATTCGGAAGCTTACGCTCGAGCTGCACCGGCCAACGGCGGCCCGGTGGTCAAGAGCTACAGCGTCTTCGAGCTCGGCCGTGAAGGACAGATGAGCTTTCAGCTGGATCAGAAGGCGGGTGAAACATTGAAAGTGGTGCTGTTCGTGGTCACCGAAGGCGTGAGCCGGCCTTTTCGGCTGAGCTACACCGTGGATGGCGGGCGCGTCACCCGCCGCAGCGGCGGGTTTTTCCGGCAGAGCACGGAACCCAGCGGTCTGCTCGAAGGCGTGAGCGGCGTCGAGGGCAGCGGCCGGCTCTGGGAGGCCTCACCCAGCAGCGGACCCAACGTGTACGCAGACGCTGTCGGGCGCGCGGAGCTGAGATTGGGTGATGATCTGAACGCTGGACGGCGCGTGGTTCGCATCCAGCAACGTGGCGGGAAGCGTGCCTTCGTGCGTGCCGTGGTCGTGGGCCAGGCAAGCGCGTCGGGCGCGCCGGAGCTCGGTTTATGGAGCGCGGAGGCTTTTTGACGAGCGCGTGCTTTGCTGCCGTCGGCGTGGCCGTATGGCTGCTGCAGGCTTGTGCGCGTCCGGGTTGCGATGCGGGCATGACGCCTGGCACCCAGCGCGGTCCCATGCAGGCAGAGAACAATCCCGCCCCACCGCGCGCCTCGGCTACCCGAGCGCCCGCTGACAAGGTGGATTCCCAGGAGGCCGACGTGCTGCAGAAGATCAAGGCGCGGCGAAGCGCTGCGGGCGTTCGGTACGTCTCGCCAAACAGCTCCGAGCTCGAGCTGTTCGGTGATTGGTTGCGGTCTCTGGTCGAGGGCGCGGAGGTCGACCAGAAACCCTCGCGCGTTGCACCCGCTGGATTCGAGCTCGACGCAGCCGACGCACGGCTCTGGATCGCAGGTGAACGGGCGACGGAGCGGCGCGGTGCCGGTGCCTACGCGCTGCGCGCTGGGGTCGCCAGTCGCTGGGTCGTACAAGCACCCCATACCTTCTTCGACGTGGGGACGCTCGAGATTGCGCTCGACTGCTTCCATGCGCTGAACGCTCGTGCGCTCTTCGTCAACACCGTCCGCCGCAGTAACACCGGGGGTGAGGATCTGGAGCACGAGGAACGCGCGGAGCTCGCAAGGAGCGGGGAAGCCGGCTCTGACCTGGCTCACGCGCCGCTTTCTTTTTTCACCACGGCACACGCGGTGCTCGCTCGCGCGGCACCCCCCTACGCAGTGCTTCAGATCCATGGCTTTCGCGACGAGCTGTTGCCCGGAGTCAGCGCCGTGGTCAGCGCCGCGGGTACCAACGCCAGCGTCATCCCGCTTTCGCGGCAGCTTCAGGCGGTGCTCGGGCGTGACGCCGTGCGGCTCTATCCGAGCGAGGTTAGAAAGCTTGGCGGCACACGCAACGTCCAGGCGCAGCTCAGCAAACGGGAGGGCGCCGCGTTCATTCACCTGGAGCTCTCCCGCACGCTGCGTCGGCGGCTGCGCGCCGAGCCGGAGCTTGCTCGGACCTTCAACGCTGCCATCCGAGCGGGCGCGCTCGCCACGGCCGAGAGGTAGACACGCGTTGCGCCGCTGCAGCCATGTCCTGTTGATTTGCGCGGTGGTCCTCATCGCGACCCTGGCGGCTCGGCCTGCGGTTGCCGGCGCGCCAGAGCCACCGGCCGTGGCGTGGACCGCGCTCGGGCAGGGTCGCGTGGTGACCTGGGACGCTGGAGGCGAGCTCGTTCTGCTGCGCAGCGTCGAGGTGGAGCGCGGCGTGGAGCTCGCGCCCGGCGAGGTGCTGCTGGTGCCGGTCGATGCGGGCGACGCGCTGCGCAGCGCTGGGGAGGTGCTGCTTGGGTTGGCGAGCGGCTCGGACGCCATGCCGGACACCATTACCTGGTGGCCAGCGACGCCACGCGCAGGCGCAACGGAGGCGCGCGAGCTGCGGGTGCCGACCTGGAGCAGCGCTCGCTTCCTCGCCATTCGCTCGACGCTGGCGGTTCGCCAGCACGTGCAGCTTTCAGTCGCTCGAGCCGCGAGTGATCCGCTTGCGTGGCATCGCTTCGACGCTGCGGTTGCGAGCTGGCTCTTCGACGGCGTTCCGCTGACGCAGCGCCCGCCGCCGCAAGCCTCCGTCGCGTTGCGCCAAGTCGAAACGCTGGAGCGGACGCTGGGTCGCCTCGCGCAGCCGGTACGAGCCCCCTGGCTGATGACGCGTTGGCTCGAGCTGTCACTCCGCCTGCGCCCACTCACCAGCCCATACTTCGCCCGCGCCGCCGTGGCGCCCGTCGGCGGCACGAGCTCCTCCGCCAAACCCGATGCGGACGCCGCGCTCGAGTACCGCGAGCTACGAGCAGGCCAGGAGCTGGTATTTTCCGACATCCAGGCCGACGTTCTCCGGCTGGAGCTCCGAGCGACCGCGACAACGCCCACGCGCATCGCAATTTTCGAGGGCGAGACACTGTCACGCGTCGTCGAGGTGGACGGCCGAGCGAAACCCATGTTGCAGCGATCGCAGAGCGTGCGAGCGGTCGTGCCCGTCACCGCACGCAGGGTGAGGCTACGCTTGCTCGAGGGCAGCTCGAGCGTGGGCTTTGCGGCGTTCGTCCAGCGAGTGGGCGTGCTCGACGCGGTGACGCTTCGCCAGAGCCGGGCCCACAACGCGGTGCGCGTGCGCTCGTTCGCGGCCGGCGCCAGTGCACCGTGGCTCGCGTGGCTCAGCGACGCGATGGGCCTCGCGAACGAGCGGTCCTGCGAACGCCTCGCTTCGGTCGCCACGGTTGACCCCGGGTTGCGGGCGCTGCTGGTGTTCGAGAGTGCTCGCTGTGCCGCCACGCCCGAAGCCGTCCTGAGCTCGCTCGCCGCGTTGCGAGCAGGTCTCGCTGCGCTGCCGGCCGCTAGCCAGGCGACGCTCGAACGCGGCGCGCTGCAGCGCCTCGTGGACGTGGGTGCGAGCCGAGCGGATAGCGGGACTGCCGTGAATGCCGGCGGCCATCCAGAAGATCGCCTGGCGTGCGAGACCCTGGTCGCTACCCTGTCCGTGGCTCCCGAGGCGGGCGTTTTGCAACGCGCGGAGCGCGCCGCCGCCAGCTCGCCCGAGCGGGCGGATCTGGTTCAGCTGGCGCGCCGCGCTTGGCTGCGCGCCAGCGTCTGGAGCGCGCTGCTGCCGAGCAAACCTGCCGTCACGCGGCTGCGGGCGGCGGTACCAGCGGAAGAGCCAGGCAACGCAGGGCGGTGCGCGGTACACACCGGCGCGGGGCTCCGCTGGACGGTGCTCGACGCGGGAACCGGCGAGCTCGTCGTGGGCTCGAGCGGCGGGTCACACAGCCATGTGCTGTTGCGCCTGGAGCCGGGCGACACCCGCGAGGTGGCATTGAAGCTCGGGGGCGTGCCGCTCACGGTGCACGCTGCAGCTGGGCTCATGGGGCACGTGGCCCTCGCCCCGGGAGCGCACCGCGTCGAGGTCGCCGCAGGCAACGCGGTGCTGGCGCGCGCGCCGCGGGAAGGCCTGGTGACGTGCGCTGAGCTTCGAGAGCTCGAGCGCTGGTCGCTGGCGTCGGCCGGCGCTGGGTTCGAGCTGACGCCGGCGGACGTGAACCAGCCGATTCGGCTGACCGTCATGGAGCAAAGCCTGGGAGGCCG
>DASQDA010000075.1:0-2926 GCA_035634435.1 Polyangiaceae bacterium | reverse complement strand
GCTCGGCGGCACCGGCGGCTCGAACGTCGGTCAAGGCGGCAAAGCGGCGGGCGGCAGCGGCGGGCGCGGCGGCGCGGCTGGAAGCAGCACGGGCGGTGTCGGAGCAGGCGGTGCCGCAGGGGCTGGCACTGGCGGTCAGACTTCTCCCGGTGGCGCAGCGGGTGGCGCCGGCAAGGGCGGCGCGGCGGGCGCCAGCGGCGCCGCGGGCACGGCGGGCGCGGGCGGTGGTGGAAGCGGCGCGGGCGGCGCCGGCGGTGGAAGCTCATCGGTCTGCGACTGGACGAGCGCCACTTGCATGAGCAAGAGCTGCCAGTCGGCGTGCCCGAGTGGTGATGGCGGTGATTGCGTCACGCGTTGCAGCACCTTGATCACGTGCGTGCAGGGAGCCAAAGGTTGCAGCACGGCAGCGGACCCGCTCTGCGTGCAGCGCCTCCCCCCGACCAGCATGCCGAATCAATGCACCGGGCCGTGGGAAAGCGGTCAGACGGTGCCGGCGCAGGTGGCGCTTCAGTTTCGTAACTGCGCCTGCGGGGCGGGTCCCGTCGGCGGAGGGGGAACGGGCGGCAGTGCCGGCGGCGCGGGCGGCGGCGGGTCGGGTGGCGGCGCGGGCATGAGCGCAGGCACCGGCGGCGGCAGCAGTGGTGCGTGACAAACACGCGTTTGCCGAGCATTGGAACCCCGACCTCGAGCGCTGGTTCCCGCAAGGCAACGACACCGTGGGCATAGCCATGCTGAAAGTGCATGCCACGCGCATCGACTACTGGGACGGCGAGGACCAAGGCGAGCTCGAGCTCACGTGAAGCGCCACGGCTAGATGACGGATTCGCCGTCCTGCACGATGCCCATGCTGCTCAGCGAAGAGAGGTCAGGCCGCTTGAAGAACGCGCCCGGCGGCAGACCGAGCGCAGCCTTGAAGTCATCCACGAGATGCGCCTGGTCGTAGTACCCCGCGGACGCCGCGATCTCGGCCCAGTTGGCCTGCGCGCTTCCCCTCCGCAATACGGAGCGCAGGCGCAGCGTTCTGGCGTACTCCTTGGGCGACAAGCCGAGACTTTCCTGAAACTTTCGCCGAAGCTGACGGTCGCTATAGCCAGAATGCGCCGTCAGCGCGGGCACCGACAGCCGGTCAGGCCGACTCCGCATCCAAGCCGCCGCCTTGAGCGCGAACAGGTCGTCGCGTTGCTCGGCTTGCTGAGCCCGACCTTCGACAAAACGAATGAACGCTGCGAGCCGTGCTGGCGCGGAGCGAGCGAGCACAATCTGCTCGAGGGCTTCGTCGCCCGCCGCACCCAGAATGCTGCTGGCCGGCACGCACTCTCCCTCCAGGTATGCGGCCGACATGCCGAAGAGAGCTCTGATGGCGCCCGGGCGCAGTTGCGCGACCAGGCTCTCGCAGCCGAGTAGCATTGGGCGCAACGTCGCGTGGGGACCCGCTATCAGCAGAACGGCAGCGCCCGCGTCTCGCCCAGCCGGACCACTTCTCCAGCGCGTCACCGTGCAGATGAGATGCGCAACGCCCTCCGGAACACGCCTGTAGGTTCGCTGATCGCCGCCGGGGTGGAGGGTCACGATCACGTCGACGAGTCGCGCGAGCGCATTCGGGACCGCTGCAAATCTGGCCCGGAAGGGGCTCGCCCCGTTGTGCATGGGACCGTGATCGTACGTTTGCAGTGATGGCGTGCTGTCCATCTTTTGCTTCCGTCCTTCGCGATTAGTTACAGCCGCCCGAGCGGTTTGCAACCGTTCAGGGGCCACAGAGCAGGCGTGTCCGGATTTTCCAAGACCGTGACAGCGGCGGCCCGCCGCAAGCTCAGCACCGAGCCATTGTCGGTGCACCCGCGCCGTCTCCGCTACGGGATAACGGGGTCGTCGTCCTGCACGATGCCCATGGTGCTCAGCGAAGAGAGATCAGGCCGCTTGAAGAACGCGCCCGGCGGCACACCGAGCGCCGTCTTGAAGTCGTCCACGAGATGCGCCTGGTCGTAGTACCCCGCGGACGCAGCGATCTCCGCCCAATTGGCCCGCGCGGTTCCCCTCAGTAATACTGAGCGCAGACGCAGCGTCCTCGCATACTCCTTGGGAGACAAGCCGAGACTTTCCTGGAACTTTCGTCGGATCTGCCGGTCGCTGTAGCCGCAGCGCGCCGTCAATGCGGGCAGCGACAGCGTGTCAGGCCGACTGCGCATCCAAGCTGCCGCCGTGAGCGCAAACAGGTCGTCGCGTTGCTCGGCTTGCTCAGCCCGACGTTCGATAAAACCCATGACCGCTGCCAGCCGTGCTGACGCGGAGGAAGCCAGGGCAATGCGCTCGAGCGCTTCGTCGCCGGCCGCACCTAGGAGGGTGCTCGCTGGTACAGATTGTCCCTCCAGGTATTCGGCCGACACGCCCAAGATTGCTTTTAGGGAGCCTGGGCGCAGTTGCGCGACCAGGGTTTCGCAGCCGAGCGGCATCGGAATGCGGTTCACGTGCGGGCCCGCGGCGAACAGAACGGCAGCGCCGACGTCTCGCCCAACCGGACCACTTCTCCAGCGGGTCACGTGGCAGACGAGATGCGCAACGCCTTCTGGAGCACGGCTGTAGGCTGGCGCATCGCAACCCTCGCGTATGGTCAAAATGACGTCGACGAGTCGACGGAGCGATTTGGGGATGGGTGCAAAGCTCACCTGGAAGGGGCTCGACCCGTCGCGCATGCGACCGTAATTGTACGTTTTCAGTGATGGCTTGCTCTCCATCCCTTCCTCCGTCCTTCCTTCCTTCCCGATTACTTACAGGCGCCGGAGCGGTTTGCAACCGCTCGTCCGCGACCGCGCAGCGTGTCCGGAATTTCCAATACCGAACGAGGCACCGAGCTTACGTTTCTCCAACGCACCGCTAGCACCGAGTCGAAAAACGTTAGTGGTGTCTGCGGAACGTCAGCATTCGTTCA
>DASQDA010000074.1:0-15224 GCA_035634435.1 Polyangiaceae bacterium | reverse complement strand
CGAGCTGATGGGTCACGAAAAGGGCGCGTTCACCGGCGCGCTCGCCCAGCGCATCGGACGCTTCGAGCTCGCGCACAACGGCACGATCTTCCTCGACGAGATCGGTGAGCTGCCGCTCGAGCTACAGCCCAAGCTGCTGCGCTTGCTGCAGGAGCGCGAATTCGAGCGCGTTGGCAGCACACGCACCGTACGTTCGGACACGCGCGTGATCGCGGCGACCAACCGGGACCTACATGCCATGGTGACCGCGCGTGCGTTTCGAGAGGACCTCTACTATCGGCTCAATGTCTTCCCGCTGTGCGTCCCGCCGCTGCGCGAACGCAGGACGGATCTACCGCTGCTGGCCGAGCACTTCATGGATGAGGTCGCTCGCCGCCTGGGCCGTCAGCTGCAGCGTCTGTCACCTGAAGCGCTCGAGCGCTTGGCCAACTACGACTGGCCTGGCAACATCCGCGAGCTTCAGAATGTCATCGAACGAGCGGTGATTCTGGCTGAGAACGGCGTCGTCGTCCTTCCCCAGCTCTCCAGCACGCCTACGCTTGCCGCGGAAGCACCGACGCTGCAGGTGACGCGTGGCTCGTCGCCTCCGCCCGCCTTCGGCTCGGAGGGGCTGGACGCCGTGAGCCGCGCGCACATCCTACATGTGCTGAACGAGACCAACTGGGTGGTAGCCGGACCCCACGGGGCCGCCGCGCGTCTGGAAATGAAGCGGTCCACCCTCAACTTCAGGATGAGAAAGCTCGGCATCGTTCGCCCCCGTCGGTCCCCGACGACCTGAGCGGCGAGCGTCAAGCGCAGGGCTGCGTGGGTAAACGGAAACCGATGGTGGAGCCCTGATCGAAGTTACGGCTCGCCCAGATGCGGCCGCGGTGACGCTCGATGATGGACCGCGAGATCGATAGACCCATCCCCAGGCCGCCGCGCTTCGTCGTGTAGAAGGCCGAGAACAGCAGGTCCTGCTTGCTCTCGTCGATACCGACGCCGAAGTCCCGCACCAGCGTCTCGAGCCACGTGCCGTCCGTCTCGCGCGCTAGCCGGGTCTGTACCAGGACGCGACGTCGGTCGGATGCAACTTCTCGCACTGCTTCGCAGGCATTGAGCAAAAGATTGAGAAGCACCTGCTGCAGCTCCACCATGTCCCCCATGATGGGGACGCCGGCGCTGTCCAACGACAGTTCGATCATGACCGCGTGCCGCGCCAGCTGAGGGCGCGCCAGAGAGATCGCGCTGAGCGCGACCTCGTCCATCTCACAGGGATGATGGCCGACGCTGGACCGGGCCAAGAGCGAACGGATCCGCGTGAGCACGTCACCCGCCCGCGCGCCGTCGCTCACGATGGCCGCGAGCGACTCACGAATTTTGTCGATGTCCGGCTTGGCCGCGTTTAGTCGGTTGAGACAAGCGCTCGCATCGGCCACCATTGCCGAAATCGGCTGATTGATCTCGTGAGCGATCGAAGCGGCCAGCTCACCTAGGGTCGTCACGCGCGAAACGTGCGAGAGCTCGGTCTGCGCATGGTGGAGCGCCTCTTCGGATCGCTTGCGATCGTCGATGTCTATGGCCTGCCCGTACCACCGAATCGGCCGGCCGTCGCTGCCGAGCAGCGGCACCGCGCGAAGCAGAAACCATCGATACTGCCCGTCATAGCGGCGCAGGCGTGCTTCGGCCTCGGCTTCGCTCGCCGCCTCGACTCCGAGCGAAAAGCGAGTCTGCAGCGACTGCAGATCGTCAGGTGAGATGATCTCCTCCCACCCCCAGTTCGTGCCCGCTTCGAGCTTGAGGCCGGTGTACTCGCGCCAGCGCTGGTTGAAGAGCTCCACCTGCCCGTCGGGTCTTGCGCTCCAAACCAGGCCTGGGATCGTATCGATCGCGAGTCGTAGCTCGTCGCGAACCGCCGCCGCTCGCTCTAGCTGGGCGTGATAGCGGCTCTCCGTAACGTCACGGAACAGCCACATGTGTCCGCGGACGACGGAGTCGACCGCAATCGGCACGTAATCCCGCTCCAGCACACGCCCATCCTTGAACAGCACCTCGTCGCCGATGCCCAGGGTGCGAGCGCGAATCCGCGTCGTCACCCCTTCGAGGAACCCCTCCGGGTCCTGCAGGCTGGGCGCGACTTGCAGCGCGGCTTCGCGGCAGTCGGTGCCGATCATCTGATGCGGATCGACCGGCAGCTTGAACATCTCGCAAAATGCGCGGTTGACGAGAGCCAACCGGCGCGTTTCGTCCTCGACCAGCACCCCTAAACCGATGTTGGCGACGAGGGCGTGGAGCCGTTCGGTTTCGACACGGAAGCCCATGGAGTCCGTCGTCGACTCAGGATTCCACATGAGGAAGCGACTATGACGCAACGCGCAGGTAGCTGGCAAGACTCCGCGCAGGTGAAGCGCACCCGCCCAAGGTCGGGTAGCCAACCGGCGACCGAACGCATTAGGCTCGACGAACATGACGGGAGGATCGCTGTCTCGAGAGGTTGGTCGTCCGATGTTCTTGGACGCCGAGCCGCAGGCTGCTGTGATCGTCGTGGACGACGACGCTTCGGTGCGCGAATCGCTCCAGCGCCTCTTTAGCTCGGAGGGCCTTCACGTGCGCGCGTTCCCCAGCGCACAAGCGTTCTTGGATGTACTGCCGCTCGATGACGTACCCACGTGCGTCATTATCGACGTGGGGTTACCCGGCTTGGACGGATTGGGCTTGCAGCAGCGCCTGAGCGAGCTCGAAGCACCACCGGCGGTGCTGTTCCTGACGGGGCGGGGAGACGTGCCGACCTCCGTGCGCGCCATCAAGGCAGGTGCACTCGACTTCTTTACCAAGCCCTTCAAGCCCGGGGAGCTCGTTGCCGGCGTGCGCACCGCCTTGCAGCGGGAGCGTGCGAGCGCTGCGGAGCGACGATTGATGATAGGCCTGCGTCGCCGCTACGCGCTGCTCAGCAGACGCGAGCGTGAGGTCATGGCCGGGGTGGTGGAAGGACTGCTCAACAAACAAATAGCGGCAAGACTCGGCACCAGCGAGGTGACCGTCAAGGAACAGCGCGGACAGGTCATGCGCAAAATGTCTGCCGATTCGGCGGCCGAGCTGGTGCGCATGGGCATGCGGCTCGGAATTTTCACGCTTGAAGCACAGCTGGATGGCAAAGGGTCCGCTCGCGGCTGAGAGCATTGAACGCGAGCAACCATGACAACGACCACGTCCGTTTCTACCGCATCCGCGGTGGCCGTCATCGATGACGATCCGTCCGTCCGCCGCTCCTTGACGAACCTGTTCGACTCGCTCGGCTTTTTCGTGACCTCCTTCGCTTCCGCCGAAGACTTCCTGGCTAGCGATGTTTCGACGACCGGCTGTGTCGTGCTCGATCACCGGCTACCGGGCATGAGTGGGCTCGAGCTGCTGGAGCGCCTGTTGAGTGTTCCCAGCAGCATGGGTGTCGTGATGATTACCGCCCACGCCGATCAACAGGTACGACGCCGTGCCGTCGAGCTCGGTGCCGACGCTTTCTTTGCCAAACCGTTTCGCTCCGAGGACTTGGTCGAGTCCGTTCAGCGTCGATTGACGCCAATGGCCTAGCGTCCATCAGCTGAGCGATTTTCGCAACGAGAGCTCGAAACGGGTGCCTGACGGCCCGACCTCGACGGAAAGCTGCCCGCCGTGATCCTGCACGATTGAGCGACTGATGGCGAGCCCCATGCCCAAGCCCCGAGGCTTGGTCGTGAAGAAAGGATCGAAGATCTTGGTCAAATTCTCGCTGGGTAAGCCCGGCCCGGTGTCTACGACACGGAGCGCGATGAACTCTGCATCGTGGTCGCAGCTCTCGAGGATCAGCTGCCGCGGACCGTGATCCTGGCTCGCCAGCGCCTCAAGGGCGTTGACGATCAAGTTCAAGAGCACCTGTTGCAGCTGCACGCGATCGGCGTGGACGTTGGGAAGGTCAGGGGCGAGGCGCAAGTCGACCGTGACGCTCTGATTTTTGAGCTCGCTCATCAGCAGCGAGAGGGTATCGCGCATCACTTGATTAGCGTCCAAGGCGGATTTGTACGGCGCCTCGCCCTTGCGCACCAGCCCCCGCAGGCGGGCAACCACCTCGCCCGCGCGTTTGCCATCCCGAACCAGGCGGCGAATGGCCTCCATGGCCTCGCCCAGCTCGGGCGGAGCTCGCTCGAGCCAACGCAACGCGGCGTCCGCGTTGGCGACGACTCCCGTCAACGGCTGGTTGACCTCGTGGGCGATGGAAGCGGCCATTTCCCCGAGGGTTGCGACGCGCGTGAGGTGGGCTAGCTGACTGCGGGCCTGGCTGAGCGCTACCTCGGTCTGCTCGCGTTCACGCTCGACCCGTTTGCGCTCATCGAGGTCCTGCTCGAGCCGCAACTGACTCTCGCGCAGACCTCGCAGCATCCATAGGGTCCCGATTCCGTCCGCAACGCGCCGGCCAATCTCGCGAAACAACTGACGCTCTTGCTCGGACCAAGACCGCGCGTGAGCGCACTGGTGCAAGCCCAGCACGCACTTGGAGCCAACCCGGGGCTCGAGCGGAACACACAACATGGCTCGCACATCGAAGTCGCGGGCAAGGGCGGCGGGGACGGGGGTCGCCGAGCTCGCGCTGCAGTCGATCACGTCCTGGCGCGAGCGCGCGAGCTCGAGCAGCTCGCCGACGTCAGGCAGCGCTGTGTGATCGGACCGCATCGCGCCCAACAGCGTCGGCCCTTGGCGCTGCGTCATCAGGCGCCAGGTCGGACCATCCACCTCGCAACGAAACGCGATCCAGGCGCGCTCCACCTGAAATGCGTCGAGCAAGGTGTCGAGCACCGCGTTCATCATCTCTTCGAGCTCGTTCGAGCTCGTAATGGCTTGCGTGACGCGGTCCAGGCTAGCTAGCCATTGCACGTGGGCGAGCTGCCGCTGCTCAGCGAGCTTGATCTCCGTGATATCCGTGGAGAACGCGCTGACGCGCAACGGCTTGCCGTTCGTGTCGAGCTCGACGACGCCTTGGTCCGACACCCAGCGCAGCGTGCCATCTGGCCTGATCACACGATATTCGAGCTTTCCGTAGGCCTTCGTGGCGCCCGAAAGCAAGCCGCCGAAAACGCGCTCCACCGGCTGCCGATCCTCCGAGTAGATGCAGTCGGACCAGAGGTGAGGATTAGCGTAGAGAGCCGCGGGGGAGTGGCCCCAAATGGCTTGGAAGCTCGCGCTGACGTAAACGACGCGGTGAGGAGTCAGATCCATGATCCTGACCACGTGTGGAATGGCGTCCGCCAGCTGCCGAAAGGGCGCGTCGTAATTTCGCTGTGCTCCGAGTGCTCGCTGCCCGGTGCTCTCGCCCCGGAAGGGCCGGTTTCCGGTGGTAGTCATCGGCGTCTTCTGCACTGAACGGTGCGCCACTCCAAAAGCAGCGTCTACCCTACCCTGGTAGGGTGAGCCACGTACCGAGGTTTCCGCTCGGTGACAGCGCGTCGCCGCGACGCCGTGACAATTGTTAGCGGGTTGTCGCTCGGTCGATGACTTCGCTCGCGCGTGGGCAGCTGACTGCAAACGCACCAGCCGAACACCGCGTCCGATTGCAGGTAAGCACGCGGCATGCGTCTTGCTCAATAGCGCGGAACAGCCTGTCGGGATCATCAATGCTCGTCGCTTCGCGCCGCGCGATCTTGGATGACCTCCTGTCGATGGTCGGGACGGGCACCTCAGCCCCTTTGGCGGTCGCCGCTAGCCCTCAGTCCACCAACTCTTCACCAACGAATCCAAGGGAAAACGCAACATGAAATCGATCACTACCAAGGATGGCGTCGAGATCTTTTACAAAGACTGGGGCGCGGGCCAGCCGATTGTGTTCAGTCACGGCTGGCCGCTCTCCGCGGATGACTGGGACGCGCAATTGGTGTTCTTCCTACACCACGGTTACCGCGTCATCGCTCACGACCGCCGCGGCCATGGGCGTTCCTCGCAAGTAGCCAGTGGTCACGATATGGACCACTACGCGGACGACCTCGCGGAGCTGACCACACGGCTCGACCTGAAAAACGCTATCCACGTCGGCCACTCCACGGGGGGCGGCGAAGTCATTCGCTACCTGGCGCGCCACGGTGAGAGTCGCGTGGCCAAGGCAGCCATCATCGCGGCCGTGCCACCTCTGATGGTCAAGACCGCAGCCAACCCGCTCGGCTTACCCAAAGAGGTGTTCGACCAGTTTCAAGTGCAGGTGGCGAACAACCGCGCTCAATTCTACTACGACGTGCCCGCCGGTCCGTTCTACGGCTACAACCGCCCCGGCGCGAAGGCGCAGCCCGGCGTCATCTGGAACTGGTGGCGCCAGGGTATGATGGGAAGCGCCAAAGCCCACCACGACGGCATCGTCGCCTTCTCACAGACGGACTTCACGGCCGACCTGAAGAAGGTGAACGTGCCGGTCCTCGTGATGCACGGCGACGACGACCAGATTGTACCCTACGTGGATTCCGCGCCGCTGTGCGTCAAGCTGCTCAAAAAGGGCACCTTGAAGACCTACAAAGGCCTTCCGCACGGCATCCCCACCACCCACGCTTCGCTCGTCAACGCCGACTTGCTGGACTTCATCAAAGGCTGAAGCGAGCCACGATCTCGCATGCCGCGGCCAGCACGCCATGGAGGGCTGAGCGACTTGCCCTGACCGGGCAAGCGACAAGCCGCGTGCTGGTCGCTAGCCTTTTCGTTGTCCAAGGAGGGCAGCACTGTTAGCGCCACTCTCCGGGTGGTCTTCCCGCTATGAAGGTGCGCGCATCGACTGAACGGCTCGAGCGAGTTGCACACTACGCACTCCCAGTCGTGCACATGCATTTGCACAACTCGTGTGCTCAGGGCTCGATGCCGATGTGGGCGCGCGCAAGTGGAGCGGTGGGCAGCTGGTAGTCGTCGGCTGTAGGCGAACGCGCAATTTCGCCGGAATATTGGCGGGCGACTGCTGTCACGTTCGCCTGCCACAAGGATGCGACACACAGCTGCGCTCGGCCGCGGGTTGGCACGCGCGTCGCAATGGAGGAGCACGCAGCCTCGCCGCTGAACGCGAGCTGAAGGCGCCAAACCCGCTTCACCCCAACCAAGGAAACTCAAACACACATGCTCCGCCGTTGTTCATCTCTTACGCTCTCCTTGCTCGCCCCCGCGTTAATCGCGGGCTGCAGTGTCGACTACGCGGCCCAGGACCAAACCGCATCGGAAGGGACCGAGAGCAGCACGCAGGCGCTCGCGGCGTGCGAAGGTGACGACGTCAACTACGACTACAACGCGTTCGCGGCGTCGCTCGCAGTCGGCATCGCCAACGAGCTCGGCCGCTGGGACGTCGCCTCCGACTTCGAGGTACGCTCCGGCAAGCTCGAGCTGTCGGCGACGGGTAACCTGCGCTGCGGCACCGGCTGCCCCAACACCAAGGGCCTGCTGCGTCTGCAAGACGACAGCGCAGCGACGGTGCCGAACCACAGCCCCTCCATTTATCGGAGCAAGCTGACCGCATGGCACGGCGCGCAAGTGCTGAAGCTCAAAGAGCTCGTCAACAAGATGTTGTACGTCGACAAGGGTGTCTACCGGCTGCGCGCAAAGCACAGCGGCAAGTACATGAACGTCGACAACGGCTCGTACTCCGACGGCGCGACCATCGAACAGCGCTGGTCCCCTGCCTATGCCGGCGCCGACCAGTGGCGCATCGTGCTCGACGGAACGACGCATCTCTTCAAGAACGTGCGCAGCGGCAAGTGCATCGCGCTCGCCAGCGACAGCGGCGCCAACGGCACGCGTATCGTTCAGCAGACGTGCTCGTCGAGCTCCACCCAGAACTTTGACTTCGCATCGATCGGCGGCGACGTTTACACCGTGCGTACGAGCCACGGCGCGGCGCTCGACGTCATGAGCGGCAGCACGGCGGACGACGCACCGCTCATTCAGTACATCTGGTCTGGCGACAGCGCCAACCAGCAGTGGACGTTCGAAAAGGTCGGCACCACGGGGCACATCGACCCGCTCGCCGTGGCGACCGCGGTGTACACCATGACGGCAAGACACAGCGGCAAAGCCATCGGCATCGACAACGGCAGCATGACCGACGCCGCACGCGCCGAGCAAGCCCCCTACGTGGCGAGCGATGACCGCTTCCACTGGTACGTGATGCGCACGGGCTCGAGCTACCAGATGGTGAATCGACGCAGCGGCAAATGCCTGGGCCTCGAATGGAGCGACCCGACGAGCTGGTTGGCTCAATACAGCTGCCGAGCGGACGACCCGAACCAACGCTTCTCGTTCTATCGAAGCGGCGATGGCTACCAGATCCTCACCACCCGCTACGGGAAGACCGTGGAAGTTCTGAACAACTCGACGGGCGACGGCGTGTTCCTGGGTCAGGGCGACACTGCGTGGAACCACAACCGTCAGTTCAAGCTCACCCCCATTCAGGCGGGTGAGCCCCACCGCCTAACGTTCGCCTACAAGACGGCGGACGCTACCTGTGGCGAGCACAACTACTGGTACAACATCCTGCGACCGAACGGTCAGAGCCTGGAAGCGCCTCAAGATACCTGGGTTCAGTTGATCTTCGCCGGTGGTAAACAGAGCGCGACCGGCGCCGACGTCAATCCGTTCATCGCGCAGCAGACCCAAGGCAACCTGGTCGCCATCGATCCGACGGCAGGCCTCAACGAAGGCGACACCACCACCACCGGCTCCTGCTCGGTGGCCTGCACCAAGTACAGCACCACCAGCCTCGTCGGTGCGTGCTGTTCCTGCAACGGGATGAACAAAAAGTACGTGCGCTCGGCGTTCAGCGCCGTGTACTACCAGTGCACGGGCTGATCGGCGGCTGAGCCGAGCTCGCAGCGGACGAGCTCGGCTTTCGCAGGCGCGGGTGAATGACGGAGGGACGGACGCGGCGCAGTGAGCAACTGGGCCGCGTTCGCGTTTTGTCAGCTCGCAGGTTGCGCGGTCAGAGCTCCTCGAACGCTTCCTGCCGAGCGGCAATTTTGCGCTTTCGATGCGGGGCAGCGCGTTCGCGCCACTCTCGAGTACTCTCTCCCGTCGTGAGCGTACGTGTCTCGATCCAGCTGCTGCAGACCGCCTGCTTTCTGGCGGCGTGCTCGGCCTCGCCTCGTCCCCCCCAACAAGCGCCGCCGCCCGCGCTGGCAGCTGCCGCCCTTCAGCCCGTCTCGCCAGTGCTTCAGCAGCGGGTCGTGGCCGAGCTGGCGTTCACGGGCTCGCTGCCGGAGATCGCAGCGGTGCACGCGGGCCCCCTCACGTTCGAAGCCGCGGCGCCGGACGGCAGCTGGGTAGTGCTGTGCCAGGCCCGTCAGGACACCAACGCCGATGGTCATCTGTCCGTCAGCGTCAGCTCGGACGGCAGCGTCGGCGGTGACCGACTCTCGCGCTACCTCGTGCGTGCCTCCGGCGAGGAAGAGCCGATTGACGACTACCTCGCTGGGTCCGCCGATGGCCGTTTCGTCGTCGTGCAACGAGCTGGTCAGAGCGAGCTCATCGACCTGCTCAGCGGAGCCCGGCAGAGTCTGGAGGAGCTGGGTGCCGACACGCTGCGGGAGCCCCACGCGCAGAGCGCGCATCGCAGCCTCGTCTTCCACGGTGAGTATCTGCTCTACGTGCGCAGCGGCAGGGAGAGCCAGGTCGTCGAGCGACACCTCGGCTCCGGTGCCGAGCGCGTGATCCACGCGGGCAGTGAGCCCGTGGTGCGAGTGCGGGTCGAGGGGCAACCCGCGGTTCGCATCATCAGCGTGGTGGTGAGCGACAGCAACGGAAACGGCCGCCTCGATATGCCGTTCCGCGGCACCAGCGCTGCCAAGCCGTGTCGGCTGCCGATTGCTCGTTACATGGCCCCACCCCTGGTCGTCGACGGCCTCGGCCACTGGCTGCTCGACCCGACGAGCGGTGCAAAGCAGCGCATCGATGATCTGGTCGGCGTGTTCGCGGATGCGGTCGTGCGCAGACCCACCGATGGCTCGCTGTGGCTCGAGCGCCAAGGGCTACGGGTGCTGCTCGGCTCGGTTGCCTGCGCGGGTCGGCTGTTGTGGGGGAACCCCAGCCGCCAGCAGCTGCTGCTGGGGTGCAGCCTGCCGAGGAAACCGGGGCGGCTGGCGGTCGAAAGCCTGGCCCGAGCGAAACGCGCGACCCTCGGTGTGGACGTGGCGGCGCTTGGCGTCGATGAGCCCATCGACTCGTCCGAGCGCCTCGTGGCCCTGTACCCCGGCGCCGACGCGGTGCTTTACGACGCCGAGCTGCGCGCGCTACATCGTTTGCAGCCACGCGATGCCGTGCTCGCCCAGTGGGCAGCGCGGGCCCTCGTGCGGCGCGGTCGCCAGGCCTTGCTTTTCGATGCCGAGCTGCAGCGTGAGCTGGATCTCGGGATAGAGCTCGATCCAATGGGCGAGGTCCTGCGCAAGGGGCCGCTCGTTTCTGCCTGCCCGTGGGTGGTGGATCTCGAGGCGGGGCGCGTGCTCGGCAGCGTTCCCGGGCGAGCGCTGGCGCTTTCGACAGACGGCAGGGTCCTGCTGCCGGTCACGCCGCCGTCGGCTACCGCGCTCGCCCAGGGGCCCCTGAGCTGGCACGAGCCGCGCTGAGCCCGGATCGCCGCGGCAGCCTCGCCGAGGGCTCGTGGTATAAGCGCGGCCCCATGCATCTGCTCGACGATCTCGCCTGGCGCAATCTGGCTTACCAGCAGACGAATGCCGAGGGCCTGCGCGAACACCTCGCGTCGCCCCGACAAGTCTATGCTGGCTTCGAGCCGACCGCCGACTCGCTCACCATCGGGCACCTGGTTCCGCTGCTGATGCTGCTGCGCTTTCAACGCGCCGGGCATCGTCCGGTGGTGATCATGGGTGGTGCCACGGGTCTCATCGGGGATCCGTCCGGCAAGAGCAGCGAACGGCCGATGCTCTCTGCAGCGCAGATCGAGGCCAACATCACGTGCATACGCCCCGTGGTCGAGCGCCTGCTGGACTTTTCCGGACCGAACGCCGCCAAGCTCGAGAACAACGCCGCGTGGCTCAGCCCGCTCGGGTTCCTGGAGGCGCTGCGGGACATCGGCAAACACTTCTCCGTCAACATGATGCTGCAGAAGGAATCGGTGCGGGAGCGACTGAACAACCGCGAGCAGGGCATCAGCTACACCGAGTTCAGCTACATGCTCCTGCAGGCCTACGACTTCCAGGCGCTCTTCGACCGTGACGCCGTGACGGTGCAGCTTGCCGGCTCCGACCAGTGGGGCAACGTCGTTGCGGGAGTGGATCTCATCCGGCGCACGCGCCGCGCCGAGGTGTTCGGCCTGACGGCGCCGCTCATCAACAAGGCGGACGGGACCAAGTTTGGCAAGACGGAGTCGGGCGCGGTCTGGCTCAATGCCGATCGCACCTCGCCCTACGCCTTTTACCAGTTCTGGCTGAACACGGCCGACAGTGAGATCGCGAAGTACCTGAAGGTGTTCACGCTGTTGGAGCACGCGCGCATCGACGAGCTGTGCGCCGAGCAGGCCGCAAATCCCGGTGGTCGCGGCGCGCAGCTGGCCCTGGCGACGCACGTCACCGAGCTGATTCACGGCCCCACCGCGCTTGCCCAGGCGCAAGCAGCGACCGCAGCGCTCTTCTCGGGTGACGTCAGCGGGCTCTCGCGGGATGCCCTGCTCGAGGTGTTCCAGAACGCGCCGGCGGTGACCCTGGGCAAGGCGGCGCTCGCCGGTGACGGTCTGCCGCTCCTGGAGCTCTTGACGCAGGCGCAGGTCACGCAGAGCAAACGCGAAGCGCGGGAGCTTCTGTCGACGAACGCGGTGTTGCTCAACGGGCGTCGCGCGAGCCTCGACGACCGCTTGACGACGGACGCTTTGCTACACGGCGAGCTGGCGGTGGTGCGACGCGGCAAAAAGACCTGGCACGTGGTGCGCTTCGAATAAGCGCTCCACGTGTCGGCGTGCCGCTCGAATGGGCCTTACTTGGGCGGCGGCGGTAGGATGCCGGCTGCTCGAGCGGCGTCACAGCCGCGCTTGACGCCGGTGTCGCCCTCTTCCGTGCGGATGACCTTGAACTCCACACGCCGGTTCTTGTCGTAGGCCTGCGGCGTGGAGCGATCGTCGAGCGGGCAGTACTCGCCGTAGCCCTGCGACACCAGGCGACTCGTGGCGATGCCGCGCCCGCGCATTGCCTCGAGCACCGAGGCTGCGCGAAGCTTCGTCAGCGTGAGGTTGTGCTGATCGCTGCCGCGTTCGTCGGCGTGCCCTGCCACCTCGACCGCCAGGAACTCCGGGTGGCCCTTCAACGCGGCTGCGACGGCGTTCAGGATATCGTCCGATTCCGGTAGGATCTTGGCGCTGTTGGTCTCGAACTGCACCTTTTCGAAAATGATGATGTCACTGCCTTCGATGACGACCTTGCCCTTGTCGGGGCAGCCGTCCTCGTCCTGGTAGCCGTTGTAAGTTTCCGGGTCGTTCGGGCACTTGTCACGCACGTCGGGAATCTGATCGCGATCATTGTCGGGATCGGGGCAACCATCGGCGTCCTCGAAGCCGTCCTTGTCCTCGGCGTCGTCGGGGCACTGGTCGTCCTTGTCGGGAATGCCGTCGCGGTCGTTGTCGGGCTCGGGGCAGCCGTCCTGGTCCTGGAATCCGTCGCGGTCCTCGGGCACGTCGGGGCACTTGTCGCGCGAGTCGGGAATGCCATCGCCGTCGCGGTCACCGTCGGGTTTGCCTTCCGGGCAACCGTCCCGGTCTTCGTCGCCGTCCATGTCTTCGGGCACGTTCGGGCAACGATCGTCGACGTCGAGAATGCCGTCGTTGTCGTTGTCCGGGTCTGGGCAGCCATCGCCGTCTTGAAAGCCGTCGAAATCCTCCGGCTCGTCGGGACAACCGTCCTGGTCGTCCTTGTAGCCGTCGCCGTCGCGGTCACCGATGGATGGCTCGAACACGAAACCGAGCAAGAGACGCACATCGGCCGCCTCGAAACCCGTGGAGAAGGCGCGGCTACCGGCGCCCATCATCAAGTAGCTGTTCTTCTCGACGAACAGCTTGATGCCGCCCACCAGCTCCTGGGAAAGCTTCTGCTCGTCTGCCGAGTCGCCGCTGGTCAGATACGTCCCGTACGACTCCGCCACCACATCGAGCGCGTCGAGCACGCGGTACGAAAGTCCCAGGCCAAAGGTCGCCAGATTGCCGTACTCGAGGCGGCCCTCTTCGAGCTGAGGCTCTCCGCTGGAGTCGCTGCCGAAGCGGGGGTTGTCACCGGTGTGCGCGCGATAGCCGCCGTTGAGCCCCACGCGGAAACGACGTGTGGCACCGAACTGGTTCTCGATCACGAGCTGCGGCCAGACCCAGGCACCGGGGTCGGCAGCCATGTCACGCGGCGCCGACGCAACCGGAATACCGGCCTGCACGACCACGGCTAGTCCGAGGGTGCGGTCCACTCGCGTGAGGCGAAGCTTGCCGTGCAGCGCCAGTGTGCTGACCTTCTGCGCATCGAGGCGTGCGGAATTGTAGAGGCCGTCGTCCGGCCCGATCTGGTAGGCCTCGTCACCCGTCATCAAGACGACCGGGACAGAAAGACCCACGACGGCCAGATTGGCGATACCGTAGTTGATGGCAAACGTGCCTTGAAACGAGTTTTCAACCAACGCCGGGACGCCCGTCCCTTCCCCCATCACGCTACAGTCCGTATCCTCACACCTGTCGTCGCTCATCGAGAGCGGCACGTCGCCCGCGCGCGTGCGAACGATGTTGCGGCCGTAGTCGAGGACCAAACCGAACGAAATGTCTCCCCTTCCCAGAATGTCCGACCCGTTCACGGAGAAGAAGCCTTTGGAGTCCACTGCGGGGCGGAACAGATGCGTGTCCATCCCGCCGCCATTTGATCCAGGGACACGCACGTCTTCGGCCGTCTGAGCCGAAAGTGGTGGCGCGACAGTGAGAAAACCGGCGGCAAGAGCGGCCCCTCGAAGGCTCCAGAGAAGCCGCTGGTTCAACGCCATCCGCATCGCGCAATACCTTTCTGGTCCGCCAAAACTCTTTGAAAGTCTTAGTCTTGGCAGCGTAAGCGACGCTACCATCCAGCAAAATCCGATGTCAACGAAGCACTCGGCAGTCTTGACAGCGCAGCCCCGCGCGCGACCCACGGCGGTGACGCTCGTACTCGCGCTCGGCGTCGCGCTGAGCATGGGAGCCGCCAACGCACAGTCACCGACATCGACCGCTCGCTGGTCTGCCTCTTCGCTGCGCGTGGACTGGAAGATCGGCGATTGGGGCAGCGCGTGCGGGCCACGCCCTAGCGGAGGTGGCGCAGCTTCAGGCGTCGCCACCATCACCCCCGCGGACGGTGAGCTTCAGATTCGCGGCGCCGGCCGCGACTACTCGACCAAGGAATGCTGGGAGCAGTTCCCCGGGCTCACACGCATCTCGCACGTGCGCGCTGGCAACAGCTGGAAGAACGTCTGCCAGACGCCACCGGGAGATCCGCGCCAAGCCAAGATCGTGACCACGGTAACGGCCACCAAAGCTCAGATTCAGCTCGACGAGACCGGCCAGTATCAGTTCGTCGTCAAAGGGCAGAACTGCACGGCCAGCGTGCGTCGCACGCGCGTTTACAATCTGCTGGAAAGCGCGGCGGCTGCTCCTTCGGCGTCCGCGCCGGTAGCGCGAGCACCCGAGCCGGTGAGCGCCAAGCCCTGCGCGAAGCCCGGGCCGGCTGAACGTCTGGAGGTGCGGCCCTCTCGCAAGCTGATGCGTCCAGGCGAGAGCTTCACCTTTCGAGCGGTCGTCGTCGACGCTGCCGGCTGCCCGCTCGGGGTCACGCCGAAGTGGCGCGTGGTCAGCGGCACGGACGCGGTTCGCGTGATGAACGCAGGGCACGTGGTGGTCTCGCCTTCCGCTGCCGACTCGGAGGCTCGGCTGCAGGCGTCCGTGGGCGACCGATCCGTCAGTGTGATCGTCGAGATCGTGTCGCGTGACCGCTATGCGAGCTTGCTGCTACAGGGCACGTTCAACGCGGAGGGCGAGTCTTCGGAAGCAGCCGTGGCACGGATCGCCTCGAGCTCGATCGGTGCGCGTTCGAGCGTTGCCCGGGAACAACCGCAAGATCGCCGTGCGCTTTTCCTGACCATCATCGCCTTGCTGGCGTTGGCGTTGGGTCTCATCGCCTTCCTCGTGCTGCGCAGGGCCCGCCAGCGGCGCTCACCCGCGAAGCTGCCAGCAGCGCCAGTAGCAGCAGCGCCGCTGCACACGGCGCCAC
>DASQDA010000073.1:0-2898 GCA_035634435.1 Polyangiaceae bacterium | reverse complement strand
TCCAGGATGCGCCGACTTGCGGGAAGGTCGCGCTTCTGCGCGCGCAACAGCCTCTCGATGTGCGGCGACAAGCCGCCTTCCGGAGTCACCAGACACGCCGGCGAGTCCGTCAAGCGCTTGGAGGGGCGCACCTCCGCTACCTTCCCCTCCAGCACGCGCGCGATGCGCGCAAGCAGGGAGGTCTCTTGCGCCGACGGAGGCTCCTTCTTCTCCTCGTCCGTCTCCTCACCCGGGAGCTTCAAGTCAGCCGAAGTCACCGAGAGCAGTGGCTTTCCGGCGAACTCGGTGAGCGAGGCCACCGCGAACGAATCCACCGCGTCCGACATGATGAGCACGTCGTAGCCCTTGCTCCGTACCCGCTCTAGATGCGGGCTCGAGGCCGCCACCTGACGCGAGGTACCAGTGATGTAGTAGATGCCCGGCTGCCCTTCGGGCATCGCGCTCACATAGTCGTCCAAACTGATGAGCTCGTTCTTCGCTGCGCTCGAATAGCGCAGGAGCTTGGCGAGCTTCTCCTCGTACTCCGGCTCGAAGTGCAACCCTTCTTTCAGCACGGCTCCGAAGGCGCTCCAGAAAGTCAGATAGTCGCTCGGTCGATCCCGCGCGAGCTCCGCCAGGAGATCGAACGTTTGTTGCACGACCTGCTTGCGCATGATGCGCACGGTGCGCGAGTCCTGCAAGATCTCGCGCGACACGTTGAGCGGCAGGTCCTCGGAGTCGATCACCCCACGCACGAAGCGCAGCCAGCGAGGCACGAGATCGTCGCAGTCGTCCATCACGAACACGCGCTTCACGTGCAAGCGCACGCCGTGCCGGGGCTCCGCGTCGAACAGATCCATCGGCGGGCGCTTCGGCACGTACAAGATGCCCGCGAACATCTGGGTGCCTTCGATGTGGAAGTGGCGGTGCGCCAGCGGCTCTTCCCAGTCGTGCGTCAGGTGCTTGTAGAACTCGACGTATTGCTCCTTCTCCACCTCGCGCGGGGAGCGTTGCCACAACGCGTTGCCGCGGTTGACGACCTCGAGCTCAGCGCCCCCTTCGGTCTTCGGCAGCTCGATAGAGTAGGAAATGAAATCCGAATAGCGCTGCACCAAGGCGCGCAAGCGATGGCTCTCGAGATACTCCCTCTGGTCGGCCTTCAGGTGCAGAACGATGCTGGTTCCGACGTTCTCACGCTCGGCAGGCTCCAGGGTGAAGCCGTCCTGACCGCTGGAGGCCCAGCGGAACGCCTGCTCGGAGCCGCTCGCCCGGCTCACCACCTCGACCCGATCGGCAACGAGATAAGCGCTGTAGAAGCCGACGCCGAACTGGCCAATGAGCTGGGGCAGGTCTTGCTGCCGATCGCGCTCGGCTCCCTCGAGCTTCTGCAGGAAGTCGCGTGAGCCCGACCAGGCGATGGTGCCCAGATTCTGCTTGAGCTCCTCCTCGGTCATGCCGATGCCGTTGTCCCAGATGGTCAGCGTCCCCGCGGCCTTGTCCGGCACCATGCGGATCTTGAGCGTCTCGCCTTCGCTCAGGAGCTCGGGTTGTTGCAACGCAGCAAAGCGGCGGCGGTCGAGGGCGTCGGAAGCGTTCGAGACCAGCTCGCGCAGGAAAATCTCCTTGTTTCCATACAAGGAATTGATGACCAGACGCAGGACTTGGCTGACTTCGGCTTGAAAGGGATGTTGAACGGGACCCATGAGCGCGCTCCTTCGGGCGCCAACTTTGGCACACTATCGGCGCTGTCAAGGGGCCGGTTTGAGCGCGGCGTACGATGTTGCCGGGAGCGTGCCTCAGGGCAGGCGCGCAATCCACGCTTCGGTGCGGGCGCCGCGCCGCCCAAAGCCCACGACCACCTTGCCGTTCGCTGAAACCCCGGTGGCGCTCGCGAGCGCGGAGAAACCAGCCAGCTCCACCCCCAGGCCAGTGAGCACCGTGCTGAGCGGGCGCATACCTCCCGCCGCATCCCAGAGCATGGCCTCGCTCCGCAGCGTCCCGACGATGATGCTGCCGTCGCGGTTGGTCGCCAGGGCCGTGCTATCCGTCGCGGCGACGCCCAGGTTCTCGGGAACGCCGTCGGTCCAGCGCAGCGCGTTCTGCACCGCTCCGCGCTGTCCCCAACCCACGATGACCCTTCCGTTTGCGCTCAGGCCGCTCACCTTGACGCTGGTGATTGCCGCGGGTGAGTCGAGCCAGGTGGCAACCCCAGCGGTGTAGCGCACGGCTCCACCGCCGTGGCCCGCGATGACCGTGCCGTCACCGCTCACCGCGTGCGCCTCGAACGAGTCCACGCTGCTGATCGTGCCGATGGCTCCGTTTTGCCAGCGCAGGGCCTTGGGCTCGCTGTCGTTGTCTCCGTAGCCAACGATGACGGTGCCGTCACCACTTACGGCCGTGGCGTGGCTCACGCTGCCGAACTCGAGTAAGCCGAGGCTGGTCATCTGATTGTCGGCCCAGCGAAAGCCCACGATGGTATCACTGGCCTCGGCCTCACCGACGACCACCGCGCCGTCCGCGCTCACACCGAATGCCTTGCTGCTGGTGCCGTCAGCAAGCAGGCCCAGGCTCCTGGAGCCCGCGCTCGTCCAACGGAAGGCTCGCGGGCTCAGGTTCGTGCCCTGTGACCAACCCACCACGACCAAACCGTTGCCGCTGACACCGGTGGCCACTGCGTAGTTGTCGGTCGAGCTCGGAAATGGCAGCGCCGAGAAGCCCGCGCTGCAGGTCAGGCCAAAGAAGCCCGTCGGGCAGGCGCAGGTGTGCGAGGCAACGCCGTCGCGACAAGTGCCACCATTCTTGCACGGGTTAGCCGCGCAATCGTCAACGTTGATCTCGCAGTTGCGGCCGCTATAACCGACACTGCATTCGCACTCGTAGCTGGTGGCCGTGTTGGTGCAGCGCGCCCCGTGCTGACAC
>DASQDA010000072.1:0-9913 GCA_035634435.1 Polyangiaceae bacterium | reverse complement strand
TTCCGTGCGGCAAGATCTGGTGGAAGAACACCGTATCGCCGATGGCGAGCGTCAGCCCATCGCGCCCGAGGAAGGGCAGATGCCAGCCCCCCAGGAACAGGGCGGCCATCAGCGCGCTGGAGGTCACCACCGCGATGTACTCGGCAAAGAAGAACATCGCGAACTTCATGCCTGCATATTCCGTGTAGTAACCGGCGACAATCTCGCTCTCACCCTCCGGGATGTCGAACGGAATGCGCTTGGACTCCGCCACCGCCGCCGCGAAGAAGAGCACGAAGGCCAGGGGCTGCACGAAAAGGCCCCAGGTGTTCTGCGCCTGCCAGCGGATCATCTCATCGACGCGCAGCGTGCCGTAGATCATGAAAGCGCCGATCAGCGTGAGGCCCATGGTCACCTCGTAGGAGACCATCTGACTTGCGGCGCGCACGCCGCCGAGCAAGCTGTACTTGTTATCGCTCGCCCAGCCCGCCAGCGCGGCACCCACGATACCGGTGCCGGCAAGCGCGAAGAAGTAGAGGATGCCGACGTTGAGGTCGACCACCTGCAACTGAACGGCTCCTTGCGTGCACACTCCCTCGCGCGGGACGACGGCGTAGAGCTCGCTCAGCAAGAGCTTGCCCGAGCTCGCGTCCACACCGAAGCACAAGGTGTCACCAAAGGGCACCACGGCCAGCACCACCAGCGCGGGGAAGAACGAGATCACCGGTGCCAGGCTGTGCATCAGCCGGTCGGCGTTGGGCGGGATGAAGTCCTCCTTGAACATCGTCTTCAGCCCGTCGGCGGCTGGATGCAACAGCCCGAAGAGCCGCAAGCCGACGCGCGGCTCGTTGCGGATGCTGTAAGCCGCGTACCCGGCTCCGAACAGAATGGCAAACGCGAGCACGGCCGCGCCTGCTGAAAGCCCCACCCGCTCCAGCAGCGCCGCGACCTCGGTGCCGCGATAGAAGATCGCCAGCGCCAGCGTGATCGCGTGCGCGCACAGGCCGGCGTAGAAGAATCGGCGCGGGTCGCCGATCGAAGCAATGAAGGCGTCGAAGCTGCTGCGCACCCCGCGGTTCGCCACGATGCCGGCGATGAAGAGCCCGGTCAGCCAGACACCGAAGATGGCGAGCTGGCTGAACAGCAGCGCGTTACCTGCGCGCGAGGCGTCATCGAACTCACGCAGCGCCACGTAAGCGAGCACCGCACCAGCGGCGCCGAGCGCCGGCACGACCGCCAGCACCTGCGCAAGCTTGGTGGGGATCCAGAGCACGGCGCGGTTGGGACCCACCCGATCCTGAATAGCCGCGCCTTGCCGGCGGTCCGCCCACGTCAACAGAACGGCGACGTTCATCGCGAACATCACGATCGCGAAGGCCTTGAGCCCAAAGAGCAGAACATCCACCAAGCTGAGGGTCATCCGTTGGCTCCTGTGCCGATTGCTGCGGCTGCGGTGATCGCCGTCTCCGGCGCCAGCGCCGCCCTCACATCCGAAACACGCTTCCACGCCGTGGGCTTACCCAGCAGACGGGCCAGGTCGCTCACCAGGCGCCACGCTGGCCGCGAGTCGCCGTGCGGGGTGATGGCCTTCTCGCTCAACTGTGCGATGCCCTTGGCGTTGACGAAGGTGCCGTCGGACTCGGCCCAGGTGGACGCAGGCAGCAGCACGTGCGCCCGCTCCGCCCACGGACCTTCGTGGCTGGAAAGGGCAATCAGGCTGCCAACGCCGCCCAGCGCGGCGGACTGTTCGAGGTTCGGTATGCTGGAACCCAGAGCAAGCACGGTGCGCAGCTTGCCCGCCTTCGCGGCAAAGCCGAACTCGGAGAAGGCGCGCGCTGGGCTGAGCTCGAGCAACTGCGCCACACCCGCCGTATTCGGGTTCTTGTCGGTGTGCAGCAAGATATCGTCGCCGAGCCCCTCGGGGCGCCCGCTGATGAACAGATTAGTGGTGCCGAGGACGTTTCGCGCCAGCCAGAGAAGCGCGATGTTGTCTTCTTGTGAGTGCTCGGCGCTCAACACCACGGCCATCGTCGCTGGCTCGGCCGCAGCCAGCAGCTCCGCTGCCCGCGCGAGCGCGGCGTCACGCGGGGTGCTTTCACCGCCGATGCGGGCCGTCAGCACCCTTCCATCGTGAATGCGCTGGTAGTCGAGCATGCCGACGTCGCACATCCAGTAGGTGTTCACGGCCAGGTTCTCGCGCGGACGGTAGCGATAGACCGTCTGATTACGCGGATCGTAGTCGCTGAAAGCGTTGCATCCGGTAGCGCAGCCGGTGCACACGGTGCGCGCCGAGCGCAGGAACCAGACTCGCGCTTTGAAACGGAAGTCGATGGAAGTCAGCGCGCCGACCGGGCACACGTACTCGGTCATCAACGTGTAGTTATTGTCGAGCTGGCGCCCCGGAGCGACGACGATCTCGTTCAGGTTGCCGCGCTCACGCACGGACAGCACGGGGTCACGCGCAAGCTCCTCGGTCACGCGCACGCAGCGCGTGCAGACGATGCACCGCTCCGCGTCGTAGACGATGGTCGGCCCGAACACCACGGCCTTGGGCTTGTGGACGGGCTCATCGCGCATGCGCTTCTTCGTCGCCTGATGCTGCAGCCAGTAATCCTGCAGCCGGCACTCCCCTGCCTGGTCGCAGATGGGGCAGTCAACCGGGTGGTTCAAGAGCAGCAGCTCCTGGACCGCAGAGCGGGCGATGGCGACGTGCTCGCTGGTCTGGCTGCGGACGACCAGGCCATCAGCGGCCGCCATCTGGCAGGCCGGCTGCAGCTTGGGCTTGCGCTGTGGGACGTATTGCTGGTGGGCCGCGTCCCACTCCAGCACGTCGAGCATCAGCGCGGGGCGCCCCGGCGGTGGCAGGATTTCGACCAGACACATGCGGCAATTCGCCGCGACGCTGAGGCCAGGATGCCAGCAGTAGTGAGGGATATCCACGCCGACGCGATGCGCCGCTCGAATGATGCTGTCACCCGGCTCGAACGGGATGTCGCGATCGTCCAACTTGAAGGTCGCCATCAATGCTCCGAGTTTTCCTACTTAAGCCGCAGCTGTGCTGCGCTGTTGGCACAAACCATGGTCAGGGCCGCGACTCAGCGATCGCATTCTCCGCCGATCATGTTCAACGAACCGAAACAAGGCACGACGTCCGCCATCATCGCTCCCGTGATGATGCGCTCGAGCCCGCCGGTGATGTAGTAGCAAGGTGGCCGGATGCGCACGCGCCAGGGCGTGCCGCTGCCGTCACTCACGATGTAGAAGCCGAGCTCGCCGTTGCCCGCCTCGGAGTACGAGTACACCTCGCCCGCCGGCAGCTTCAGCCCCTCCATCACGATCTTGAAGTGCTGGATGGTGCCTTCGATGGTCGAGTACACGTCCTCCTTGGGCGGCAGAACGATACGCGGATCGTTGATGTTCACCGGGCCTGAATCGGCCATGCGTTGCAGGCACTGCTCCACGATGCGCGCGCTCTGCTTCATCTCCTCGATGCGCACCATGAAGCGGTCCAGGCAGTCGCTAGCCTGCCCCACGGGTACGTCGAACTCGACCTCTCCGTACTTCATGTACGGGTGAGCCTTGCGGATGTCGTAGGCCACGCCCGATGCCCGCAGGCACGGACCCGTCCAGCCGAGCGAGATGGCGTCGGCCTGGCTGATGATGCCCACCCCTTCCAGACGGTCGAGGAAGATGCGGTTACCGAGCAGGAGCGACTCGACCTCGGCGACGATGTGCAGCACGTGCTTGCAGACGGCGCGGGCGTTCTCCTTGAAGCCGTCCGTTGGCGGGTGCGCCATTCCGCCCACGCGCCCGAAGCTGTGCGTCAGCCGCGCTCCGGTCTCCTCTTCCATCAAGTCCCACACCATGTCGCGGGCCTTGATCATCCAGAGGAAGGGCGTGAACGCGCCAAGCTCCATGGCCATGGCGCCGTCACAGGTGAGATGGTCCGAAATGCGCGCGAGCTCGCCGAGCGCCATGCGGTACCACTGGCAGCGCTCGGGCACCTCGACGTCGAGGAGCTTTTCGCAGCTGAGCGCGAAGGCGACGTTGTTCAACATCGGCGACACGTAGTTCAAGCGATCCACGTACGGGAACACCTGGGTCCAGGTGCCACGCTCGCACATCTTCTCGAAGCCGCGGTGCAGGTAACCCACCTGTACGTCGACGCGCTCGATGGACTCACCGCTGAGCTCCATCACGCAGCGGACGGTGCCGTGCATGGCGGGATGGGCGGGCCCCACGTTGAGCAACATGGGCTCGGTCGGGAGCTCTAGCTCGGACTCTTCCAGATCTTGGTCTAGGGTTTCCATCGGGTCACTCGTTCGAGTGTGAATGAATCAGTCGTCTGCGCCGCGGTCCGCCCAGTTCGCCGCCTCGCCAATCGAGCGGCCGCGGATGCCCGTAGCGTGCGTCTGGCGTCCGAAGGGCATGCCCTCGTCGAGGCCAAAAGGCGCAATCTTTTCGATGTTCGGAATTTCGAGATAAGGAATCAGCGGCTGGATGCGCTCAGCGGGGTAGTCCTTGCGCAGCGCGAAGCCTTCGAACTCGGGATACATGAGGATGCGTCGCAGGTCCGGGTGGCCCACGAACTCCACCCCGAACATGTCGAAGCACTCGCGCTCGGCCCAGTTGGCGCTCGCCCACAGGTCGCTCAGCGAATCCACCCGCACCACCTCGCCCTCCGGATCGCCGACGCGCGTCTTGAAGCGCAGCCGGTGGCCTTTCGATAGCGAATAGAAGTGCGCGACGATCTCGAAGCGTGGGTCGCGGTAGGGATAGTCGACCGCCGTGAGGTCCATCAGCATCTCCATGCTGATGCGGGGATCGTCGCGAAGAAACTTGGCGACCGCCTTCCAGGATGCCGCTTCGACCACCAGCACCTCGTCGCCATGGCGCGTGGTGGCTTCCAGGACGGCCTGCGGGAACTGCTTCTGAACTAGATCAAGGATGAATTGGGCCATGAAGTTCTTCGGTCGCGGGCGCTCACACCGCTGGGCGCGAAGGACGCGAGCGATGCAGCTGGACGAGCCCCATGTTCGGGTCGGCCGCAGGATCGTGACGCGGCTTCACCACCGCAGGCGTGCGATCTCCGCGCGCGATCTTGTCCTGGAGCAGCATGAGACCGTCGAGCACGCCTTCGGGACGCGGCGGGCAGCCGGGCACGTAGACGTCACACGGGATGATCTTGTCGATGCCCGCGACGGTGGAGTAGTTGTCGTAGAAACCGCCGCATGAAGCGCAGGTCCCGAACGCGAGCACCCACTTGGGCTCCGCCATCTGCTCATAGATACGCTTCAGAATGGGCGCTTGCCGCTGGGTGATCGTGCCGACGACCCACAGAAGGTCCGACTGACGCGGGGAAAAGCGCGGCGCCTCCGAGCCGAAGCGCGAAAAATCGTAGCGCGGGCTCGAGACGGCCATGAACTCCATGCCGCAGCAGGCGGTCACGAAGGGGCACATGAAGAGTGAGTACTTCTGGGCCCAGGCCAGAATGTCAGCGAACCGTGTAGTGGCGAACCCCTGGCTCTGGCCTTCTCCGGGTTCGATGATGTGAGTCTTGGTGGTGCTCGTCAGCTCTCCCATTCGAGGGCTCCCTTTTTCCAGCAATATGCAAGCGCAACGACCAGCGCGGTGATGAAGCCAAGCATGCTCAGGAAGCCTGTCCAGCCGAGTCCTTTGAACAAAGCAGCCCAGGGGTACATGAACACCACCTCGATGTCGAAAACGACGAAGAGGATGGCCGTGAGGTAAAACTTCACACTCAGCTTGCTGCCGCGAGCGCCCTCGGGGTCATTGCCGCACTCGAAAGGCAGCATCTTCTCCGCCGTCGGGTTCTTGGGGCCCAGGTACTGGCCGCCGAGGAACATGGCGGCGCAAATGCCCGCCACGATGGCGAACATTATGAACATCGGCAGGTAAACTTCGACCATGGGGCTACTCGTGGGTCCGGTCACGCCCCGCCAAACCTCGCGAAATCACGGAGGAGCGGGCGCGGCTATGTAGTGCTCGCTCTAGCGACCTGTCAATGCGAGCGGAAGCCAGCCTTTCGGTTAGGCCTGGGGCGCCGCTTTTCCGAGGCGCTCCTGTGCGGCTTCAAAGGGGACGCCCAGGCTGCCGCGGACCAGGTGGAGCACCTCCCCTAGTTCCTCTCCCGGGGCGCCGGCCGCGCCGGCTTCCAGTACAGCTGCATAGGCCGCGACCAGGCGTCCGCGCTGGGCGAACGCCTGAGCGAGCAGCGGCCACACACGTTCGCCAGGACTGCCGAGGTTGGCCGCGCGGCGCAGCGGCCCGATGGCCTCTCCTGGTCTACGGTCGCCCAGGATGGCCTGGCCGAGCCGAAAGTAGACGTCCGCCGCTGCGGCGCCATCACCGGCGTACTGCACGGCGAGCCGCAGGACCTCCTCGCCCTTGCCGAGCTCTCCGAGCGCCACGCAGGCACTGCCCAGCAGACCCAGCGCCCGCGCAATGAGCTCGCGGGTATCCGGCGCGATGCTTTGACCCTCGGGCGTGCGAAGAAAGATCGCGAGAGGGGCGGGCCAGGCGCCCAGCAGCTCCAGCACGCGAATGTGATCGTCTTCCGCCGCGGCAGCTTCGGCCTCGTTGACCCGGCTGAGATCGATGGCGCTGCGCGACTGGGGACGCGCCACACGTTCCAGCTCTTCGCGTACGTGAGTGCGCATGCGCGCGCGGAAGGCTCCGAGCGGATACGTCTCCTCGGTGCCGTCGTGAAGCAAGCGGATGCGGCTGCCCTCGTCTTCGACGGTGAGCTCCCGCAGGGCGTAACCATAGATGGGAGCAAGCAGCAGATAACGCACGCCGATGTGCAGCTGCACCGCCTCGATATCTGTCAGCCGCCGCGGCGCGGGCCCCATCGGCTCCTCGGTGACCAGCGCGTTCACCAGGCGAATGCGAAACTCCCCCAAGGTTAGCTTCTGCAGGTCGCTCGGATCGACCTCGCCTTCCTCGCCGCCCACGACGAACTCGACGAGAGTGTTGTCGGGGTTCCGGCGGTCGACGGTGAGCGAGATGATGCGAGCGCCCGTGATCATCGCGAACGCAAAGAAACGCGCGCCGATGATGTCGCACAGCGCCTGGAAGCTGCCGATGCCCTCCCCGATTCGCTCGAACCAGCCGTCGGTGCGTATCGCTTCGAGCGGGATCACCAGGGACTGGGGCATTGTCGACCTCCCATTTTCACATGCTTTCACTCAGCACCACAAGAAAACTCCCCCCTCAGCACAGTTCTCGTAGGTGCTGAAGCCACACTTCTCGATCGGGCCCTACGGCCCGCCGAATCGGGACACAATGCCCCTTGGCGCGAGATCGCTTTCGAGCCCGGCTCGGCCGCTCCCGCGAGAATGCCTGCGACGCGCCACGCTCGCGTGTAAGCTCCGCGCCCGTTCGTGGCTGCCAAGAGCGCTCTTCGTGGGATCGTTGCTCCCCTGCTCGCCTGGTACGACCAGGTGCGACGCGACCTTCCTTTCCGTCGCACGCGAGATCCTTACGCCATCTGGGTCAGCGAGGTGATGCTGCAGCAGACGCAGGTCTCGACCGTGCTGCCGTACTACGAGCGCTGGATGCGGCGCTTTCCGACAGTGGGTCACCTCGCCGTCGCCGACGAGGCCGACGTGCTGCACGCTTGGCAAGGTCTGGGGTACTACTCGCGAGCACGAAGCCTGTTGCGCGCGGCGCGTGTCGTGGCGGAGCGGCATGCAGGCGAGCTGCCGCGCTCGACGGAGCTCTTGCTCGACTTGCCCGGCATCGGTCCCTACTCAGCCGGCGCTATCGCCAGCATCGCCTTCGAGCAGCGTGTGCCCGTCGTCGATGGCAACGTCGTGCGGGTCTTGTGCCGGCTGCTGGAGCTGGAAGGCGATCCGGCGCGCTCGCCCTTGAAACAGGAGCTCTGGGCGCGCGCCGCCGAGCTCGTTCCCGAGACGCGTCCGGGCGACTTCAATCAGGCGCTGATGGAGCTGGGCGCCACGCTCTGCATCCCGCAAAAACCTGGATGTCCAGCATGCCCCTTGCGTGACGCGTGCAAGGCCCACGCGAGCGGCCGTGCCGAGCTCTTGCCGCAGCTCGCGGCCCGGCCGCCGACCACGCAGCTACGCATGGCTACGGCCGTGCTGGCTCGTGGCGGCTGTTTACTGGTGCTGCAGGCGGACGCGGGCGCAAAACGTTGGGCGGGCATGTGGCAGTTTCCGGCTGTGGAGCTGCAAGCTGGTGAGACCGAGCTTGCCGCTGCCGAGCGTGCGGCTGCGCTAGCTATCAGCGGAGCGGTCGGCAGGCTGCAACACTTGGGCGTGCTCAAACACAGCGTGACACGCTATCGCATCACCTTGAGTGCGTTTGCTGGCACGCCCACGAAGCGGTCCGCGGAAGGCAGCCATGCGCAGCGCGCCCAGTGGCTCAGCCTCGAAGAGCTGGCGGCTGTGGCCATGCCTGCCGCCCACCGCCGCGTGCTGCGCTGGGCGACGAGCAATCAACGCCAGCTGGCGAGCGAGGACAACGCGTAGTCGAGCAACCTCCGAGCTCGCTCCTCGGCTCCCGCCTCGACGTAGCAGCGCAGCTCCGGCGCATTGCCGGAAGGTCTCACGTGCAGGACGTCTCCCGACTGAAAGGTGATGCGCAAACCATCGGTCGTATCGAGCTGCGCACTGAGCCCGAGCTCGGGGAAAGCTCGGCTGACCGCCGAAGCACCCCCCGAAGTGAGCTCCGCGATGCGCTGAGCGGAGAGCTGAGTCGGGAAGTCGGCGAGGCGATCACTCGCGGTGAATCGCTGCGGCAGCTCGGCCGTGAGCTGCGACAGGGGAAGACCCCTGCGTACGGCGTCACACAGCAATGCCAGGTGCACGATCACCGCGTCGCGCGTGGGCAGAGGTGACAGCTCGTCACCACCGGGCACACGCAATGGGGTTGCGTGCATGAAGCCGCCGTTCGCCTCGTATCCGACGGCTCGTGCCTCGCCCCGCTGCGCCGCCTGAGACATGGCTTCGATGACGTAGGGTGAGCCGATCTTGGTGCGCACCACCTCGGGAAACCAGCCGCAAAGCTCGAGCACGCTGTTGCAGCTAACGGGTGCGGCTACGCAGGTTGCAGCGAAGTAACGGGCGACCAGCACGCCGCAGATGTCGCCGCGCACGAACTTGCCGGATTCGTCGGCGATGAGCGGGCGATCGCTGTCGCCGTCGGTGGAGAGTAGCGCGAAGAAGGGCTGATTGGCCGCCCATCCCGCCGCAAGCTCCACGTCTTCTGCGCGGATGGCTTCGGTGTCCACCGAGACGAAGCGCTCTGACCAGCCCAGGCGCAGCACCCGCGCGCCCAGCCGCTGGACGATGTCCACCAGCAAGTCACGCCCCACGGCGGAGTGGCCATAGACAGCGACGGTCTTGCCGGCGAGAACGCCCGCGGGGAACGCATCGATCCAGCGTCGCACGTAGTGCTGCTCGGCAGCAGCATTGGCCTCCAGCGGGAGCTTCGCCGATGCGTGCGACAGGTTGCCCTGAGCATCGAAGCAATCCGGCAGCTCGACCACCTGCTCGGCGATTGCGATCTCGTCCGCCTTGAGGATCTCGCCGTGCTCAGTGTTGAACTTGATGCCGTTGCGGTCGTCGGGGATGTGGCTACCGGTGACCATGACCGCCGGAATCCCTTGGGCAAGCGCGTACAGCGCCAGGGCGGGGCTCGGAATGGTTCCTGCGTACTCCGCCACGCATCCGCGGTCGGTGGCGGCTTGCAGTACCGCTCGCACGATGCGAGGCGTGCTGGCTCGCAGGTCACCAGCCACGGCCACGCGCGATTTTGGTAGCAAGGCGCCGGAGCGCTCCAGATGCTGCAGAAACGCGGCCGTGTACGCGTAAGCGACGCGGTCGGTAAAGGCCGAGACCAGACCTCGCGCGCCGCTGGTTCCAAACTTCACCCCCGAGCTCTGCATGAG
>DASQDA010000071.1:0-1502 GCA_035634435.1 Polyangiaceae bacterium | reverse complement strand
CGCGCGTGTGGGGCCGGACGGCACCGAGCTGCCGCACGAGGTCACGACAGAACTCGCGCAGCTGAGGAAACTCGCGCGCGCGGCGTTCGAGGGTGAGCTCGTTCATGTACAGGCGACGGCTCAGCTCCACCTGCACCGCGTGCACGCCCCGCTCCGGACGGCCGTAATGTGCCGTGGAAAAGCCGCCGCGATAGGGCTGATCGTGCGCGATGCTGAAGCCAGCCTCGCGCGCCACCCGATCGACCGTGTCGATCACGACAGCGTCGGCGCTCGTGCGACCGCGGCTGCCAGGAACGACGTCGGCTCGCGCTCGCCCGGTGTCGGAGTGGCCGTCGCGGCCGCGGCTGGGCATCGAATGCGCGCACAGCAGCAGCGCGAAGCCAAACCTCGCCACGCGGATTTCAAGCAAGCGCGCGAGCTCCGCGTGATACGGCCTGTAGTACGTGCTCAAGCGCCGTTCGAGCTCCCGGTGAGTGAGCGGTGCGGAAAGCGCGGGTCGGCCTTCCGTGGTGGCGCGCCAGACGAGCCCATGGGGCGTCGTGCGCCCGGATGCTCCTTCGACGGCCATCGCGTCCACGTCCGCCTCCGAGCGATTCAGATCCACCAGGTAGCGACTCGCCTGCGCGGTGATCAGCGTCGCTCCCTCGTGCGGGGCGTCTTGAAAGAGCTCGTCCACGTACAGATCGGCGTCTCGCGCCAGTGAAAACGCGGGCGCAACCAGCGTTGCCAGGGCTGGCGCATCCAGCGCAAGACCGGCGTGCGGCACCTCGACGACGAGCGGGGTCGCCGCACCGGAGGGCTCGCGCACGAGGAAGGCCACAGCAAATTGTGTAGCACACTCGCCCCGCTTCGCGGCCGTACACGGGCGCTGCCGTCGCTATTGTGGGCGAAGGTTTGCCGCTACTTGCGGGGCGCTGCGCGAAAGAACCCCCTTGCTGAGCCGCGTGCCCCGGGGCGTCGCAGCGCCCTTCAGGCGCGCGGATGCGACTGGCGATGAGCGGCGCGGATGTGGTCGCGCGAGACGTGCGTATAGATTTCCGTCGTCACCACGTTTGCGTGCCCGAGCAGCGTCTGCACCGACCGCAGGTCGGCACCACCGCTCAGCAGATGGGTCGCGAACGAGTGTCGCAGCTGGTGAGGATGCACCCGACCCTGAAGACCGGCGACGCGGGCGTGCTGACCGACGATCTTCCAGAAGCCTTGCCGCGTGAGCGCGCCTCCACGCGGCGACAGGAACAGCAGCGCCGACGGCGCCTTCTGTTTTCGGTCGGCGCCCGCGCGCGCCGCCAGGTACGCCTCCACGTGCTGGAGCGCGACCTCGCCAAGCGGTACCAGCCGACGTTTGCTGCCTTTCCCGAGTGCGGCGACGATTCCGCGTCGCAAATCCACGTCTGCCAGGCGCAGGCTCACGAGCTCGCTCACGCGCAGCCCGGCTGCATAGGTGACGCTCAACATAGCGCGATCGCGCAGCCCGCGTAGCGTGGAGGGATCGGGCGTTTCGA
>DASQDA010000070.1:0-3471 GCA_035634435.1 Polyangiaceae bacterium | reverse complement strand
CGTTTCATGAACGAGGAGAGCCTCGCAGCCAAAGCGCTCGAGCGGCCGCTCTTTGGCTGGGGGCACTATGGCCGCAGCAGAATCTGGGCTCCCTGGGGGCAGGACATCTCGGTAACCGATGGCGAATGGCTGCTGCTGCTGGGGCCGCGCGGGATCTTTGGTTTCATCGTCTACTTCGGCGCGCTGCTGATCCCGATCGTGCTGGCGCGGAAAAGCCTTGCTCGGCTGGGCCGCAAGGAACAGGAGCTGCTGGCTTGTGTCACCTTGCTGGCCGCCTTCTATGCGCTTGACTTGGTCCCGAACGGTGCGTTCAATAGCCTTCCGCTATTGCTTTCGGGTGCGGTCACAGGGCTTTCACAGGGCATGCTGACGGAGCGCAGCCGCGGCCTCAATCCGCAGTTGATCGCGCGCTGGCTAACCATTCTGCGACGGAGCGCCGGAGCAACCGCCGCGAAGACCCTGCGTGCACCCTGAGCTCACTATCGTTCGCCTTCCTAGCTTCCGGAAAAGAACACACTCATGAAGTTGACTTGGACCCTGCTTGCTTGCCTCTGTTTGGGGCTGTTTGCCTGTGCGCCGACCGGGCCGTATGTCTGGGTGACACAGCTTCCCAGCGCGCAGCAGACGGGCGCCCCCGTGCTGCGCCCCGGCGATCGAGTTCAAGTCATCATCCACGGACAGGATGCGATGTCCGGTGAGGTGGAGGTGCGGCCCGGTGGTGACCTGGTGTTGCCGGTTTCGGGGCGTTTCGTGGCGCAGGGGTTAACGCCGGAGCAGCTCGCCGAGCAGGTCCAAATTCGCCTGGCGGGGGTTCTTGCTCAGGCGCAGGTCACCGCCGTCCTCACAGCGCGGCGCCCCGCGAGCGTCAGTGTTCTCGGTGAGGTGCGCGAGGCGGGTCAGTACGAGCTCCGTGAGGGCGAAGGCGTGCTCAACGCCCTCGCGCGTGCGGGAGGCCTCACGGCTTTCGCGGCAAGCGAAGGCATCTTCGTCATTCGGCGCACGCCCGAGCTCGTGAGGATCCGCTTCCGCTTCGCTGACCTGGCTGCCGCGGAGCCAACCAGCGTGCGTTTCGAGCTGAGGGACGGCGACGTGGTCGTGGTGGAGTAGAGCAATTCGTGCCTGTCCTGACCCTAGGCATGCTGGGCGCGGTGGGCAGCTCGGCCCTGCTTGGCGCCGTCGATGTGGATCCGGCAGTCTTTGCGCGCGCCGAAGTCGCGGCTGGCAGTGCCCCGAGCAGGCCGCGCGAAGACCCCGAAGCAACCCTGGTCGGCGAGCTCAGGCCGGGTGCCGCGCTGCGCTTGCGCACGCCGCGGTCCGAGCTGACGCTGCGTTTCGAGCCGCGCTTCTACTACCGCACACCAACCCTGGGCGGAATCTCGCGCCCGCTCGTCCTCCTGCGTGCGGAGGCGGCGCATGCGCATCGCTTCAGCCCCAGGGTCGTCTGGAGCACTGAAGCGGGTGCCTCGCGCGGCGAGGTCGATTACACGACGTCGACCTTGGCGTTTGCGACGCCGACCACGGCCGACGATCTCGATCTGGCGGTCATCACGCTGTTTACGGCCGACGCGCGCACCGGGCTCACCTGGCGCATCAGCCCGCGTTACGAGCTGGCGCTGGGCGCTGCAGTCCTTCACACCGATCCATACGGCGAGGCCAGCCGTGAAGCGTTCGCCACGACCACATCGGTCGGTCCGGACGTCGTCCAACGCTTCGAGCTCGACGAGCGCAGCTTCCTCACGCTCCCCGTTCGAGCGCGCTACCACTTCGTCGGCTCCCTCCCGCCAGCCGAGGGCGAAGAGCCGATAGATCGTCCTGACTGGCGAACGCTGTCGGTTCAGCTCGGCTATCAGCGAGCGCTCGGCTTGCGCACCACCTTCCAGGCGCTGGCCGGGGTCTCGATTGCCGAGCCTGAAGATCAGTCGGACGAAAGTGGGCCGATAGAGGAGCGCGATGACGCTCGCCGCGTTTACCCGGTCGGCACGCTGGCCATCGAACATGTGCTGCATTCGCGGCGCGAAGCCCGGGTGACGAATCGCTTCGCCTTCAGCATGGACGCGTCCCTCGACCCAACCTCCGGTCGCATTCGCCCGGTGGCCGGCTTCGAAACGGCGCTGCGCACCGATCTTGGCCCCAGGTGGTCGCTCACGCTCGTTGCCGGCGCCTTCACCACCACCACGCGCGACCCCACTGCCCCGAGGGAGGACCCGGCAATGCCGCGAGAAGACCCCAATATTCCCCTGGAGCAGCCCGAGAGCACGCTCACCGCAAGTCTGACAGCCGCCTACGCGATCATGCGCGGCCTCGACCTGGAGCTCGGAGCCCGCGCCGCCACGCGCGCCTCGCGCTTGGGCGCTGACGAGTTCGAGTGGGTCGATCGCCAGATCTGGGGGTTTGCCGGCGTCAGCTGGGCCTTCGGCTTCGTGACGGACGCGGCCGAGCCCGCCGCTGCCGCTGCGGGGGCACCCGCAGCAGGCGCGCCTGCACCGCGAGCCGCACCGGCTGCGCCGACGCAGGCTGGCGAGCCTGCGCCCACAACCGCGCGTCCAGCGGCGCAGGCCGAGCCCGGCCCCACACCTCCGAGCGATCCGACGGCCCCGACAGCTCCTGCGGCAGCCCCCGATCCGACCCTGCCGACGGATCCAGCCGCGCCGCCGGACGCTGCGGCCCCGGGGGACCCCAACGTGCCGATGGATCCAGGCGCGCCTGCGCTGTAGGCGCACGCCGGCACGCGCTGACCTCGCGTCAGCGCCGCCCCGAGCAGGCGTGGTCAGCCCCGAATGATCGGGCCGCGCGTGGTCAACCCTGCCGGCACCAGCGCGGTCTGCCGCAGCCGGCGCGCCGCCATGTGACGCTTCAGCTCGAGCACACACGCGATCAGCACGCCGAGGATGAGGCCGATGGCCGCACCGATCAGCGTGCGTAGCACGAGCACCTTGCGGACCTGCACACCCGACGACTCCGGGGGCGTGATGACGTCGTAGCGCGCTTGTGCCGAAGTGCGCTCGAGCTCGAGCTGGAGCTGGCTCTCGCGAAGCTGCTCGAAGAGCTTGGCGTGCATCTCCTTGTTCACCGCGTACGAACGCGTGAGCTGCGCGTAGCGAGCCTCTACATCTGGCATTTTACCGAAGATGTTGTCGAGACGAGCGAGCTGCGCATTCACCTCGCCCAGCTCGGCGCCGGCCGCCTTCGCAGCCACCTCGAGATCCCCCACACGGTGGCGCAACGCCAGCAATCCGGGGTTCGCGTTGCGCTCCAGTACGGTGGCATTCGTCGACTTCGCCTGGTTGGCCAGAGCTTCCATGTCGGCTGCTTGGCGCTTCAAAGTGACCACGTCTGGGTGGAGATCGCCGAGCCCGCGTCCGCGTGCCTCGGCGAGGCGCCGACGTATGTCGATTAAAGACTGCTGGTACGGCTGCGCGCTCTGTACGCGGCTAGCGTCCAGAGGGGACTCCTCGGCGAGACGCTTGCGAG
>DASQDA010000069.1:0-3271 GCA_035634435.1 Polyangiaceae bacterium | reverse complement strand
GCTGGCGGTGGTGGCGCTCTGCGTGCAGGCGGCGCTTGGCTATGTCTCCGCTGTCGGATGGATCCAGCACACGTTGGAGGTCGAGCACGAGCTCGACGAGTGGACGATCTCCATGCTGGAGGTCGAAACCAACGTGCGGGGCTTCCTCGGCAGCGAGAACCCCGTTTTTTTGAGTCGAGCGGATGCGGCCGTCGAAGCGGCCAGCGCCCACGCAAGGTCTTTGCGGCGCCTCGTGGCCGATAACGCCGACCAGAGTCGGAAGGTGGCATTGGCGCAGAGCGAGGCAACCGCCACCGTCGAGCATCTGCGCGAAAAACTGGCCAGGGTGGAAGCGGGCCGGCGCAATGAAGCCTTGGCTGACCTCGCGGACGGAAAGGGCAAACGGCTCGCAGACGTTTTCCGTAAGCGCATCGAGGCACTTCGCGCGGCCGAGGCGGCGCTGCTGGTGCAACGGCGAGATCAGGCGAACTCGCGCGCGGTGATGGCGCTGCTCGGCGCTGTCCTGCTCGCGTTCGCCTCGGGCGCGCTGCTGGTGTTCGCGTGGAGACGCGAGCGAAGGCACGAGCGGGCCGTCTCGGCCCTGGCAAGGGCGGCACGCGAACGCCTGGAGCTGTTGTCCGAGCTCGCCGCCGCACTGGGCGCAGCCCGCACCACGGAGCAGGTCGCCGAGGTGGTGGTGCAGTACGGGATGCGTACCGCCCACGGCGATACGTGCACCCTGTACGTGCTCGACGAAAGCGGAACGGTGCTGGACCTGGTTGGCCACCAGGGCGTTGCCCCGGAGGTGCTCGAAGCAGTTCGGCGCATGAGCCAGACACAGCACCCCCAGAGCTTGGCAGCCGTGAAGGCCGGCGAGTCGTTGTGGGTCGAGACCCCGGCGCAGTATGCGACGCTCTTCCCGCAGCTGGCTGGCATGAAAGTGCCGGCGCGGCGAGCCAACGCGTTCTGGAGCGTCCCACTGCAGGCCGAGGGACGCCCGCTCGGCCTTCTGGGTGTGGGCTTCTACCAGCCGCGCACCTTCTCTGCGGACGAGCGGCGGTTCGTCCACACGCTGGCTAACCAGTGCGCGCAGGCGCTCTTGCGCGCCGGCCGCCTGAAGCGCGAGGACGAAGCACAGCGCTGGTTCAAGACCACGCTGCGCAGCATTGGTGATGCGGTGATTGCGACCGACGCGGAAGGGCGCGTCAGCTTCATGAACGGGGTCGCCGAGAGCTTGACGGAATGGAGCGAAGCGGACGCTACCGGCGAAGATCTGGAGAAAGTGTTTCCGATCTTCTCGGAGGATACGGGCCAGGTCGTGGAGAGCCCCGTCAAGAAGGTTCTCCGTGAAGGAACGGTCGTAGGCCTGGCGAACCACACGATCCTGCGAGCCAGAGGTGGCCGCGAGATCCCGATCGACGATAGCGGGGCACCCATCCTCGATGACGGCGGTGCGATCATCGGGGTGGTTCTCGTCTTTCGCGACGCGACCGACGAAAAGCGGACCAAGGTGCGCACCGCGTTCCTCGCCAAGGCCGGCGAGGCCCTGGTGTCGTCGCTCGATTATCAGGCAACGCTGGCCACCGTGGCGCGACTGGCGGTGCCGCAGCTGGCGGATTGGTGCGCCGTCGAGCTCCTCCCGCCCGGCGGAAGCGACCCCGAGCAGGTCGCGGTCGCGCACATCGATCCTGGGAAGGTGGAGTTTGCGCGCAAGCTCGGCGAGCGCTACCCGCGTGATCGCGATGCGACGACCGGCGTTCCGGCCGTCGTTCGTACGGGCCGCTCCGAGCTCTATCCCGAGATACCCAAAGCGTTGCTCGAAGCTGCGGCGAAGGACGCCGAGCACCTGCGGCTGATTCGCGAGCTTCAGCTGGAGTCCGCGATGATCGTGCCGCTGCGCGCTCGCGATCGTACCTTCGGGGCGATGAGCTTCATCTACGCCGAGTCGCGACGCCGGTATTCCGCGAGTGACCTGGCGTTTGCCGAGGACTTCGCGCGCCGAGCGGCCATGGCCATCGAGAACGCGCTGGCCATCAAGGGAGCCGACGAAGCGCAGGAGCGCGAACGGATCCTGCGTGGGGAGGCGGAACGTGCGAACCGATCCAAGGACGAGTTCCTGGCGACTGTCTCGCACGAGCTGCGGACGCCGCTCAACGCGATTCTGGGCTGGACGGTGACGCTGCGTCGACGCTCACCTCCGGAGGACATGGACAGAGGGCTGGCCGTGATCGAGAGAAACGCGCGAGCTCAAGCCAAGCTCATCGAGGACGTGCTCGACATGTCGCGCATCATCAGCGGCAAGCTGTCGCTCAATCTCCGGCCGACCAATGTCGGAGCGCTGATGAAAGCCGCGGTCGAGACGGTAACGCCCGCCGCCGAGGCGAAGAGCATCGTCATCTCCAGCAACGTTCCGGACGACTCGTTGACGATCACGGTGGACGCAGCGCGCCTGCAGCAGGTCGTCTGGAACCTGCTGTCGAACGCGGTCAAGTTCACACCCAAGGGGGGCCAAATCAGCCTGGACGTCTACAAGGAAGGCTCGCTCGTTTACGTCTGCGTTGGCGACACTGGCGAGGGCATCCGATCGGAGGTCTTGCCGCTCGTGTTCGAGCCCTTTCACCAGGCGGACGCCTCGACCACACGCCGGCACGGGGGCCTCGGTCTGGGGCTCTCCATCGTGAAGCAGATCGTGTCCGCCCACGGTGGCACGGTGAGGGCCAGCAGTGACGGCGCCGCCAAGGGCTCCCAGTTCATCATCGAGCTGCCGGCCCGCTCAGCCACGCCTGCGGTAGCCGAAAGCACGCTGGATGCAGCGGGCGTCGAGCTCGGTGCTGCATCCATGGACGCGCCCCGACTCGATGGCCTGCGCGTTCTCGTCGTCGATGACGAGCACGATGCCCGCGCGCTGGTCCGGGAGGTCTTGGCCGATCAGGGAGCCGAGGTTCATATCGCCGGGTCCGCAGGGGAGGCGCTCGAAAAGCTGGACTCGCTCCGGCCCGACGTGATCGTCAGCGACATCGGCATGCCCGGCGAGGACGGCTACTCGTTCATGCGCAAGGTTCGCGCCCGTGCGCCGTACCAAGGAGGACGCACGCCAGCGGTCGCGCTGACGGCCTACGCTCGCCAGCAAGACGTGCAGCTCGCGCTGGCCGCAGGGTTTCAGACGCACGTCACCAAGCCAGTGGAGCCTGCGAAGCTTGCGGGCGTCGTGGCGGAGCTCGGCGGGCGGCGCTCGCGCCGGCCCTGACTAGGCAACCGACGCATGCACGGTGGCACGCTGTTCGCGCTGCGC
>DASQDA010000068.1:0-2901 GCA_035634435.1 Polyangiaceae bacterium | reverse complement strand
CCATCCTGTCCGGCGGAGCCGCGGGGTCGCGATCGGAGGTCACGTTCCGGAACGAAATGTCGAGCGCGTTCCGCCTCACCAAGGCGCTCTTCATCATCGACGGCACGGTCCAGTACAACCGCGCCGACGATACGGGGGCCCTCGCCGACCAGAAGGAGATCCCGATCTTCAGCGGATCGATCCCGCCGGGTGATCACACGCTGCAGGTGGTGCTGCGCTTGCGCGGCCATGGTTACGGCGTTTTCTCGTACTTGCGCGGCTACAAGTTCGAATACAAGTCCAGCCACTCGTTCACCATCACCGAGGGCAAGACCGTGTCGTTGGAGACGATCGCCTGGGAAAAGGGCGACGTTACGACTCCACTCGAGCAGCGGCCCGCCATTCGTTACGTCTAGAACTTGAAATCGGGCGTGGTCCCCGGCACGCCGGCAAGCCCTGGCGCCTCTCCGGTGAGGGCCAGCACCTCGACCACCACCACTCCGTCCAGTGTGTCTGCCGGAGCCTCGATCGGTACAGGAGCGAAGTGATGAGGCTCGCGAGGGGCTTGCGGCGTACGAGCGCTGCCGCGCTCATCGCATGGCTAGTGCCGCAGACGGCGTGGGCCATCGATTCTTCAGAAGCTCAACGCCGAGCACAGACCACGATTTCACACGTGGAATCCGAGATTGTTCGCGGCGGTGCGCCTCCCCGCCCGCTCTCCACGCCACCAACGCCGGCGGAGCGGATTGCCGCCGGCGACATGCTGCTGCGAACGCGTGACTACGACCGCGCCGTGGAGTCGCTCTCCAAGATCCTCGAGCTGTATCGGCAGGGCAAGGTGCCGGAGGCGGCGTACGCCGACGCGTCGTTCATGATTGGCGAGGCCTATTTCCAGTCTCGCCAGTACCTGTCCGCTCGCCGCCATTACCGCGAGGTCATCGATCAGGCGCAGCGTCCCGCCTACACTGGTTACGCAGGGCGCTCCGTGAGCCGCCTGGTGGATGTGGCGCTGCGCACCCGCGACATCGAGAGTCTCGACTACGTGTTTGCGCGGCTCGATCGTCTACCTGCGTCGGACCGGACTGGCTCCATTCCGTACGCGCGCGGCAAGGCGCTCTTTGCCAAGAAGGACTACGCAGCCGCCCGCCAAGCCATTGCTGCCGTGCCGGCGGGCTCGCAGTACGCCGCCCAAAGCCAGTATCTGCTCGGCGTCATGCTGGTTCGTGAAGCAACCCCGACGGTCGCTTCCGCGGCGCCTGCTGCGGGCGCAAACGCGACCGCCACGACGACCTCCGCTTCTGCCACAACCGCTCAGCCCGAGCGCTATGCGGCGGCCGTGGAGCAGTTCCGCCGGGTCACTCGCTTGCCGGCCCGCACGGCTGGCGAGCGTCACGTCATCGATCTCTCCTGGATGGCCATCGCGCGCTTGTTCCACGAGACGGACAACTATCTGGATGCGGCGGAGGCCTATAGCCACATCGATCGGGGGTCACCCGAGTTTGCCACGATGTTGTACGAGCTCGCGTGGGTCTACGTGCGCCTCGGCGACTACATCCGGGCGCAGCGTGCGCTGGAAGTGCTCGCAATCATGGATCCCCAGAACATCGAGGCCGCGGACGGCTCCCTGCTGCGCGCCGACCTCATGCTGCGCTCGGGGCAATTCGACAAGGCACTCGCTTTGTATCGCTCGGTGCACGCCAAGTTCGATCCCATTCGCGGCCAGGTCGACCGCTTCCTGTCGTCCACGGACGACCCGGCCGTTTACTACGACAAGCTGACGGCCGACGCGAGCATCCCTTCCGACGACCAGCTGCCCGCGGTGGTGGTCGAATGGGCGCGCGAGGAAACCGAAGACGAGCACGTGTTCGGCACCATCGAAGACGTCAATCGTTCGCGTGAGCTCATTCGCTCGTCGCGTCGGCTGGCCGCCAAGCTCAACGCAGTGTTGTCCGTGCCATCGCGCATCAAGGCGTTCCCGGAGCTGAAGGCCCGGGTCCAGCAGGCGCTGACGCTGGCCAATCGCACCGCGCGGGCTCGTGTCACCTTGGCCGAGGGCCTCGACGACGTTGCGTCGAACGCCAGCGGCGAGCTCGCTCAAGTGCGCGGCGAGCGCCGCACGCTAATGCGGCGCATGGGTTGGTTGCCAATGACGGATAGCGACTTTGCGCGCCGCGAGGAGAGCGGCGACCGTCAATGGAACAGCGTTTCTCAAACGCTCCAGCAGATGCTGCTCGAGGCCGATCGTCTGCACGCCATCGTGAACGGGCTCAAGCGTGTGTTGCGCGAAGCGGACCAACACGCCGTCACGTCCGACGCGAATAGCCGTGAGCGTTTTCGCCTGGAGATCGAGGCCAACGAGCGCGACCTGCTGACCTATCGTCAGCGCATCGACGAGTATCGCAGCGGCATCGAGCTCGGTCGCGCTCAAGTCGGGTTTGGAGATCAGCGCTACAGCGACGACGAACAGGCACGCCGCCAGTTCCGAGCGTTGTTCGCCCGCGAAGTCGCGCTCTGCGCCAGCGGCCAGGACGGTGACGACGCGGTGGGCTACGCGCGGGCAATCCAGCCGCTACTCGGGCGCGCCGATACCATCGAGAGCCGCCTCGACGGGCAGCTTCGTAGCTACGACGAGCAGGCGCGGGCGCAAGCAGGGGATCTCAGTCGCCAGGTGATGACCGAGGTCGCTTCCGTCGAGTTGCAGGCTCAGAACTTGGACGGTCTGGATCAGCAGGCGCGCCTGCTGGTCGGAGAGATCGCCATGCGAAACTTCGCCCTGGTGCGTGACCGCTTGAAGAGCATCGTGTTGCGCGCGGACGTGGGTATCGTGCAGGAGGCCTGGGAGTTGCGAGAGGAACAGAGAGTACGAGTGCGAAATCTCCAGCGTGAACGCTCGCATGAAGAGCAGAGTCTGAACGACGAGCT
>DASQDA010000067.1:0-3035 GCA_035634435.1 Polyangiaceae bacterium | reverse complement strand
CGTGAATCGACGTGCAGAGGAATTCCTTGGCAGCGCGCTGCCAATCTCGCTTCCCTCCCGGTGGGATGAGCTGTTTTCGGTCTTCGCGATCGACCAGAAGACACGCCTGCCGCCGGAAGCCAACCCAATCCTGAGAGCATTGCGAGGTGAGGAGACCCAGCCGCAGGACGTATTTATCCGCAACGGTACCGCACCCGACGGTGTGATGCTGGCCATCGCTGGCACTCCTCTGCGTGACGCCAAGAACACCCTTGCAGGTGGCGTCGTCGTGCTGCGTGACGTGACGCAGCAGAGAAGACTCGAGCAACAGCTGCTGCAGGCGCAGAAGATGGAAGCCGTGGGTCAGCTCGCGGGCGGGGTGGCTCACGACTTCAACAATCTGCTGTCGGTCATCAAGAGCTACGGCGAGCTGTTGCTGGAAGGTCTGCCCGAGTCCGACCGCAAGCGCGACGACTTGGCAGAGATGCTGCACGCCGCTGAACGAGCTGCCGTGCTCACCAGACAATTGCTGGCATTCAGTCGAAGGCAGGTGGTGCACCCGAGGATACTGGAGCTCAACGCGATCGTCGCGAACATAGAAAAGATGTTGGGCAGAGTGCTCGGTGAGCACATCAGTCTGGCCACCGCGCTGCAACCGGATCTCTGGCGCGTGCGCGCCGACGGGGGCCAGATAGAGCAGATCATCGTCAATCTGGGCGTCAATGCGCGAGACGCAATGCCGGGCGGCGGCAAGCTGACGATAGAGACCGCCAACACGACCGTGGAAGAGACGTACCCGGGCATCCAAGCTGGACTTGCGCCTGGTGATTTCGTGCTGCTGACGGTCACTGACACGGGCTCCGGCATGAGCGTCGAGACTCAGTCGCGCATCTTCGAGCCCTTCTTCACGACGAAGGAGGTGGGCAGAGGTACGGGCCTGGGGCTCTCGACCGTGTACGGCATCGTGCAGCAGGCCGGCGGTCACATCTGGGTGTACAGCGAGCTTGGTCGTGGAACCACCTTCAAGGTGTACCTGCCTCGCGTCCACGAGCCTTGCACCCCCACTACGGAGCGACCGCCACCGAGAGCCGCTCGGCAAGGGACCAGCGAGCGGATCTTGCTGCTCGAAGACCAGGATGCGGTTCGCCACATTGCAGCGCGCATTTTACGCGCTGCCGGCTACCACGTCTTCGAGGCCAAGCAGGCCAGCGAAGCCAAGATCATCTGCGCCGAGTGGGGCGCCCGAATCGATCTGCTGCTCACGGACGTGATCATGCCCGAACAGAGCGGCCCCGATCTCGCCGTAGAGCTATTGCGCTCATGGCCGCGGATGCGCGTGCTCTACATGTCGGGCTACTCGGGAACTGCCATGATGCGGCAGGGCGCGTTCGCTCCTGGCACTGCCCTGCTGGAGAAGCCCTTCTCCCCGGACTCGCTGAACCACAAGGTCCGGGAGGTGCTCGACGCATGCGCGAGCGGGGCTCCGGAGGCTACGTGACGCCGCACTCCAGCGTTCTAGTCCTGCAGCTGGACGCTCAGCGCTATGCGCTTCGGTTGTCGAGCGTCGAACGCGTCACCAGGCTGGTCGCCATCACGCCGCTGCCCGGTGCAGGGTCAGGGGTGCTGGGCATCGTGAACGTGGGCGGGTCGTTGCTGCCGGTCTTCGAGCTGCGGCGACGCTTTGGTCTTTACGAACGCGCGCCACGGATGAGCGATCAGCTGGTGCTGGCAGTCACGCCGCGGCGGCGGCTGTGCCTGGTCGTCGATGCGGTGTCTGGCGTGGAGCTGATCCCGCCATCCGATTGGGTGCCGACCAAGGAGCTGTCGGTTGGCGGGGGCTGCGTGCTGGGTGTATTCAAGCGCGACGACGGGCTAATCCTGCTTACCGACCTGGAGTCGTTGTTGTCGCCGCAGGAGGAGTTGTCCCTCGATGCGGCGCTATCCCAGGCGGCAGGCGCGTGACTCTCACGCATCCGGCGGCAGAGCTCGAGCGTGCTGGTGCTCTCATCGAACGGCTCTTTGGGCTGCATTTTCCACTGTCGCGGCTCGCCGATCTGGGCAACGGCTTGTCGCGAGCTGCGGAAGATCTCGCGCTGGCCGATCCGCAGAGCCTGGACTGGCTACTCCGCGGGGAGCTCGGAGCGCGCGAGATGTCCGTGCTGGCGCAGCGGCTGACGATCGGAGAGACCTACTTTTTCCGAGACGCGGCCTTGTTTCATGCTCTGGAGCACGAGCTCTTGCCGGAGCTGATCCGCAAGCGGTCGCAAGCCAGCCGCAGGCTCCGCATCTGGAGCGCGGGCTGCGCCACGGGGGAGGAGCCCTACTCGCTCGCCATGTTGCTCGACAAGCTGCTGCCGGACCAGACGTCCTGGAACGTGCAGCTTTTGGCGACCGACCTGAACGCCCAGTCGTTGCAGCACGCTGCCACTGGAGTTTATAGCGAGTGGTCTTTTCGACACGTTCCCCAGAGCATCAAGGAGCGATTCTTCGAGCGACGCTCTCAAGGTCGCCACGAGCTGGTGCCTCGTATTCGGAGCAGGGTTCGTTTTGCACAGCTCAATCTGGTAGATGGGGCTTTTCCGTCTATAGGCAACGGGACGAATGAAGTCGACCTCGTCCTTTGCAGAAATGTGCTCATGTACTTCACGCCCGAGCGCTTCGTCGCCATCGCGGCGCAGCTTGGCGCGTGCCTGAAGGAGGACGGCCTTCTGGCGGTCAGCCCTGCCGAAGCATCGCGGCTGCTGTTGCAGCAATTTTCGCCGGTGCAGTTCCCAGGCGCAGTTCTGTATCGCAGGCTCACAGCGGGCGGCGCCGCAGAGCCGAGCGCGGCCGCGCTGTCGGCCACGAAGGCCCAGCTGGATGTGAGCGCTCCGCCTTGCGATAAGCCGCTTACCCCACAGCGCCGACTCTCGAGCGCGCGTTCCCCGAGCTCGTCGGTAACCAGATCAGCGCCGAGCGAATGTATTCGCTGGCGGCGCGCGCTTCAGCTCGCACGGGCTGGCTCGCACGGGGAAGCAGAAGCAGCACTGGCAGCCTTTTTGCGAGAGCACCCGGCG
>DASQDA010000066.1:0-1767 GCA_035634435.1 Polyangiaceae bacterium | reverse complement strand
CAGCGACGCGGCGGCGCGCGACCGCTACGTGGCCGACTGGCGCCAGGCCAATCCGATGCCGCGCGGCACCATCGCCACCGTGGCGGACCACGTCGACCACATCGTGAAGGTGGCGGGGATCGACCACGTGGGGCTAGGCTCCGACTACGACGGCGTGACCGCGCTCCCCGTGGGGCTCGAAGACGTGTCGCGCTTCCCGTATCTCACCGCCGAGCTCCTGCGGCGCGGCTACTCCGACGGCGACGTGCGCAAGGTCCTGGGCGGCAACATCCTCCGCGCGATGCGCCAGGCCGAGGAGGTGGCCGCCCGCCTGCAGCGCGAGCGCCCCGCCTCCAGGCGCCCAGATCGACGTGATGGACGGCGGCGTCGTGCGCTAGCCCGGCAACCGCATTCTCCCGCGGAGGCGCGGAGAAAACGGAGAGACGCAGAGGCCCTCTCTGCGTCTCTCCGGGTACTCGCAAAGCCCCTCTAGTGTAGTGAGTCCGAAATAGCTTGGGTTTTATTATGCCGCACGTTAGATTGTGCGGTATGCCAATGCCCATCCGGAAAATCGAGTTGCGCGACGGTGATCGCGCCGAGTTGGAGCGAATGGTCCGCTCGCGCACCGCTCCGCAGCGCGTCGTCGAACGTGCCTCGATCGTGCTCGCCTCTGCCGACGGGCAGAAGAGTGACGACATCTGCGCCGCTGTCGGAGTAAGCCAGCCCACGGTCAAGAAGTGGCTGGACCGCTACGAGGCGGGCGGGATCGAGGCGCTGCTGAAAGATCTGCCGCGTCCCGGCCGCCCGAGGGAGATCGATCCGGCCAAGGAAGCCGAGGTCGTCCGCCTTACGCAGCAGGGGCCTCCGCCGGGCGCGGGCACACACTGGAGCCGGCGGACGCTTGCGCCGGTTGCCGGCGTCAGTGCTTCCACGGTGGGGCGTGTGTGGAAGGCGCACGGGCTTCAGCCGCACCGGGTCGAGACGTTCAAGATCTCCAAGGACCCGCAGTTCGTGGAGAAGCTGCACGACGTGGTCGGCCTGTACCTGTGCCCTCCCGAGCGGGCGGTCGTCTTCTCCGTTGATGCGAAGACGCAGATCCAGGCGCTGGGCCGAACCCAGCCCGGGTTGCCGCTGAAGAAGGGGCGTGCGGGAACGATGACGCACGATTACAAGCGGCACGGCACGACGACGCTTTTCAGCGCGCTCAACGTGGCGAGCGGCCAGATCATCGGCGAATGCATGGCGCGGCAGCGTCATCAAGAGTTCCTGCGCTTCGCAAAGAAGGTCGTCGCCACCGTGGATCCCGAGCTCGAGGTGCACTTCATCCTCGACAACGCGTCGGCCCACAAGCACGATGCCGTGGCCGAGTGGGTGGCGAAGAACCCGCGAGTGCACCTGCACTTCGTGCCGACCAGCTCATCCTGGCTCAACCTGGTGGAGCGCTTCTTCGGCGAACTGACCCAGCGCCAGCTGAAGCGCCTCGCAGTCACCAGCGTCGATCAGCTGGTCGCGGCGATCACCGCCTACATCGAGAATCGCAACCGCGCCCCGAAACCCTTCGTTTGGACCGCTACCGTGCAGCACATTCTCGACAAGGTCGGGAAAGCCAAACAGACTTTGAGCGCACTACACTAGCAGCGGCCGTCGGAGCTCGGGCAGTCGGCCGGGTTGCAGCTCGCCGGGCAGCTCGCGCAGCTCCCGCCGCAGCTCACCGCGCACGTCACCTGCGGGCAGGTGTCCACGTCGGTACACCCGGGCATGCAGGTGTTGCCCGGGACGTTGCAGGTG
>DASQDA010000065.1:0-2139 GCA_035634435.1 Polyangiaceae bacterium | reverse complement strand
GGCGCGCTCGGTGAGTCACCCACCGAGGTGACTCCGAGCATCGCGGCGGTCTACACGGCGAACTTCAGCTACGTGTGGCGCTGCCTCCGCAGTCTGGGCGTGCCCGATGCCGTGCTCGACGACGCGCTCCAAGACGTGGTCCTCGTCGTCCAGAAGCGTCTGGCCCAGTTCGATGGCAGGGCGCAGCTGCGCACCTGGCTCTACGCCATTGCCTTACGTGTGGCACGCCGCTACCGGGCTTCCGCGTTCAAGGGGCGGGGCAGCGACCTTGCCGACGAGGACCCGCTGCCGACGCAGGCGGGAACGGACTTACACGCTCAGCTCGAGTGCAGTGAGCGATTGGGGTTGGCCCGACGGGCTCTCGACGCGCTCGACGCCGACAAGCGCGAAGTGTTCGTGCTGGCGCAAGTAGAGCAGCTGTCGGCCCCCGAGATCGTGCAGATCGTCGGCATCCCGCTGAACACCGTCTACTCGCGGCTGCGCGCCGCCCGGCAAGCCTTTGCCGCTGAGGTTCTGCGTCTCGAACGCCGCCCGAGGACAAGCTCATGAAATCCGAGAACCCGCTGGACCCGCCGGTCGACGCGCTCATTGACGCGCTTCGAGCGGACTTACCAAGCTCCCAGGACGAGGTCCGAGTGCGTGCGCGTCTAGCCGCAACGGGGCTGGCCGTGGGTCTGGTACTCACGAAGACTGCGGGCGCGAGCGGGCTCGCGGCCACCCACGCCCTCGCCGGTGTGGGCGTGAGCGCTCGTTTGGCTGCTCTGCCGTGGGTTGCGAAGCTGGGGGCCATCACGGCTGTGTCGGTGACCGCGGTCGCGACGCCGGTGTGGATCGCGCAGTCGTCCGACACCCATTCAGCGAGCGTTTCGAGCACTGCTTCGCCAGCGCCCGCAGCACCGGGGACGCCACGCGCAGCTCAGCCAAAGCGGTTGAGGCCCGTCGCGCCCGTGGCACCGGCTCCAGTCGTTGCTCCGGACGGATCCGAGCTGCTGCCGGCATCGACGCCAGCTGCCGCGCCGGTGCAGCGAGCCGGCTCGAGCTTGTCGCGCTTGCCGGCCCGTGCCGAAGCAGTGGTACAACCGCAACCCGCCGCTGGCGAGGGCGCTGTATCGCCGGCCTCACCGAGCTCGCTGGGTGAAGAGGCGAGGTTGATGGACGCGGCGTTTGCGGCGCTGCGCTCCGGCGAGCGCCACACCGCCCTCGCCCTGGTGGCGGAGCATGCGAGCCGCTTTCCCCGCGGGCTATTGCGGCGTGAACGCGAGCGCGCCGCCGAAAAGCTCGGGCGAGACGCGCGCTCGTTCACGCATGACGCGCCCGCGGGGGCAGCGAACAGCTCCTCAGCAGCTCGATCGTCAGGTGAGCTGCCATGAAAACTTGGGATGGCTTTCTTGCGCATACCGCGCAGAGCCGGTGGGTCACTAGCTGGAGGACAGGAACATGAACACGCGTGGGAATGAACGGCTACCGTGGGGGAAACGCAGCGCGACATCGCTTGGCGAGCCGAGACGCTCAGCGCAGCGCAAGTGGCTCTGGGCGGTGCTCGTGTTGGCGCCCATCGGCCTCGGCGCGAAGGGCTGCGACTCGGGCATCATCGGGGAGGACTGCGCGCCTGAGCTCGATGGCAAGTGTATCGGCGGTGGCGTCGGCGAGGCCGGGAAAGGCGGCCAAGGCGGCCAGACCAGTCAAGGGGGTCAGACCAGCCAAGGCGGCTCGAGCGATCCGGGCAACGCCAAGCTCTGCGGTGGCCTGCAGGGCTTGCGTTGTTCCAGCGGTGAGTATTGCAATTTTCCTGCGGACGCACAGTGTGGAGCCGCCGATCGTACCGGCACTTGCAGCCCGCTGCCGACCGCCTGCGCCGACATTTACAAGCCCGTGTGTGGCTGCGACGACCGGTCCTATGCAAACGCGTGCGAGGCGGCCGCGAAGGGCATCTCCGTTGCAGCTCAAGGCGCCTGCGTCGGATCGGAGCCCAGCGAGCGGAGCTGTGGCGGCCTGCTAGGCGTCGGCTGCGCCAAGGACGAGTATTGCAACTACGCGCCCGAGGCGCTGTGTGGTGCTGCCGACCAGACCGGTATCTGCGCGCCTCGCCCACAGGTCTGTGCGGACATCTACGATCCCGTCTGCGCTTGCGGCGACGTG
>DASQDA010000064.1:0-4572 GCA_035634435.1 Polyangiaceae bacterium | reverse complement strand
TCTTCCTCTTCGCCACAGGGCACCAGCTTGGCGCCGTCGCCAAAGGCAGCCGCCACCGCCACCAGTCTGTCGTGAAGCCGCGTCGCGCCATGCCCAAAGATCGAGATGCGGCCGAGCGCAATCACGCGCGGCACCGCGTCTTTGGGATTCCGCAAGACCGTGACGCGCGACAGATCGTGCGCCGAGTAGCCCTGCGCCAGAAAGCGGCTGAGGATACGCTGCACAATCGGATGCTTCAGGTGCAGCTGCACCACCGGCGTGCTGAGCTTCTGCGGGGCGTCGAACACCACCGGCAACGGCGCGCGGCTGCGCCATTCGCGCAGCGACTCGTCCTGGCGCCGCGCTGGGCGCGCGCTGTCGAGCGTGCCGCTCCAGCTGTCGCTCAGCGCAGGCAGCTTGTAGGTCGCAAGCCCGCGCTCCTCCTTGGGCGACGCCACCGCAGCCAGCGGTGGCGCGCCGGCCCAGGCCAGCCCCACATCGATGGCGTCGCGCAGCAGCGCAGAGTCCAGCTCCAGCACCTTCTTCGACTGATTGAGAATGCGCTCGACTTGCTGGAAATCTTTCCCCAGGTCGCGGGAGCGCGCTTGCTCGAGCTCTTTGGCGGCCTTGCTGCTCTGGCGCACCCGCTGCTCTTCGGCTTCCAGGCTCGCCAGCACGCCGCTGTGCAGCCCGCCCTTGTCGAGCAAGTCGGCAATGCCATCGAACACCACCGCTCCCACGGACCCGAGCTCACGCTGGATCTGCCCCACTTTACGCACGACGGCGCGCAGCACCTCGTCCTCCGCACGCTGCGGGTAGAAGAAGTAGTGGCAACGCACCTCCGCGGCGGGTTGCAACGTGCGGTCGATACGACCGTTACGTTGCTCGAGCCGGCCTGGATTCCAGGGAATGTCGTAGTGGAAGAGATCGGCGCAGTGCCCCTGCAGGTTGACGCCTTCACGCGCCGCGTCGGTCGCGATCAGAATGCGCACCGGGTGCTCGTCGGGGTCGCCGTTGAACGCCTCCTGGATGAGCGCGCGGTTCTCTTCCGACATGCCGCCGTCGAAGAAGCGCACTCGCTCTTCGGCCTTGTCGGTGCCCTCGCAGGCGGCATCGAGCAGCTTGCGCAGATAAGTCTTCGTGTGCCCGTACTCGGCAAAAACCAGAACCCGGCGCTCCGACCAGCGCTTGCTGGCCTTGGAATGGCTGCCGTCGAGGCTCACCGCCGGGCAGAGCTCGCTGCGGATCCAGGCAACCAGCGCCCGCGCCTTGGCGTCCGGCGCATTGCGGTGCTGTCGCGCCAGGCTGAGCATCTGCTCCAGCAGCGCCGCGGCGTTGCCCTCGGACCGTGCCAGGCTCGCCGACGCCGCCTCGATGCTCAGCTCCAGCTGGGCGTCCTGCGCGTCCGCGGACAGTCCCTCCTCGCTGTCGTCCGGCTCCTCCGCAAACGCAGCGCTCGTTTGGCTTTGCGCGCGGGTCTGCGCCTCCTTCACCTTATCGGCGTGCTTAGCCAGGGTGCGAGCGAAGGCTTCAACGCTGGAGAGCAAGCGCTTCTGCAGATTGATGAAGACGAAGCGGGCGCGTGCGCTGCGCGGGCCGACCAGGGCGGTGTACTCCGCCAGCATGCGCGAGAGCTCGAGCTCCACCGGGCGGGCTCCGCCGAGTAAGCTGAGCTGTGCTGGCCCGTCGTCGCGCAGAGCGCGCGCCTGCCACTCCTTGCCCTCGTGAAGCAGATCGATCTGGACCAGCTTGCGTTCCGGAAAGCCGCTCCCCTGGCCCAAGCTCACGAGGTCCGACTTCAGCCGCCGCACCATCACCGGGGCCAGCTGTTCAGGCGTCACCACCGTGCCCCGCAGGAAGCGTTGCGGGTCGAGCATCTCCAGCAGAGCGCTGAACGAATTGGAGTGCCCATTGTGCGGGGTCGCACTGAGAAACAACCGGTTCTCGAAGCGGCCCGTGAGGTCGCGAATGGCCTTGGTGGTCAGCGTGTCGCAGGCGTACTTGCTGGCGCTGGCGGGGGCCGCGTTGTGCGCCTCGTCAAGCACGAGCAAGCTCTTCTTGCGCTTGTTCTCCAGCAGATTCAGCAGCGCGTCGCGGTACTCGGGGCGCCGAAACGTCTGGTAGGAAACGATGAAGCGGTTGTGCGTCGACCAGGGGTTGACTTGAAAGCCGCGTTCCTGCCGGCGCCGCATGACGAACTCGCGATTGTAGATCTCGAAGCCCAGCCCGAAGCGGCGCTCCATCTCGTTCTTCCACTGCGCATTCACCGAGGCGGGGCAGACGACCAACACGAAGTCGATGCGCTGCCGCAGCAGCAATTCTTGGACGACCAGCCCTGCCTCTATGGTCTTTCCAAGCCCCACGTCGTCGGCGATGAACAAGTTTGCGCGTGGTAGCTCGAGGGCCTTTCGCAGCGGTGTCAGCTGATAGGACTTCAGAGCAATCCCTGCGTGAAAGGGCGCCTGAAACAAGCGCCCATCAGTCGCCGTCACCCCATTCCACTTCAACGCGTGGAAGTAGGCTGCAAACTGCCGCGGCTCGTCCAGACGTTCCACGCTGCTCGACCATTGCGCCTGAGCTTGGAGAATGCGGGCGCCAAGCTCCAGCTCCCACAGCACCTCCAACGTACGCCCCTGTGCGTCGTCATCGAGACACACCAGCCGCACCCGCGTCATGCTGCCCTCGACCGCCGGTGCCACCACTTCCGTCACCAGGTACTGTCGCTGTCGGACGATCGCGATGTCGCCTTTCGCCGGGTCCACCCGAACCAACGCCGTGGAGCTGGTGGCAGCCGGTGAATCGCTGGCGCCACGACAGGCCTTCAGAATGCGTTGACTCAGCTCCTCGCGCGAGCGCCCGCGGTCGTCCAGCCCGTGCTGGCGACACGTGAGCTTCAGCTCATCCCGCCCTAGCGAGCGCAAAATCTGCTGCAAAGGCGCCTTCGCCTTGCGCGCCAGCGCGGCCAGTTGGTCGTCCTTGGAGGCGCTGCTTCTGACCACCACGCCCAGCTCGCGCGATAGCTCGACCAGCCGCGGCTTGCTGAGCAAGCGCAGCACCGTGCGCGTCGAAGGTGGGACGACATCGAACTTGACGGACACGGCCGTCTGAACGCGCACTCACGCCAGCAGTGAAGGTGAGGCTGATAGATAGGTAGTCCGAGTTGCCACACGTCAGGTGGTGTCGACCGTTCGCGGCCCGCGCCTGGGTGGTCGCAGCAGCGTCGCAGCCGGCGCGAAGCGTTTGCTGAATGGGGCGAGCTTTTGCCGTCGAAACGCGAGGTTCCGGCCCAGTCGAGCGGTCTCGCTGCTGATACCAGCGTACCAGCAGGTCCACACTCTGGTTGCGAACCCGGCGGAAGCCGCCGTGGCGGACCGCTTGAGACGCGATCGCCGTGGCCACTAGGCCGTCGGGGCTCGTGGTGTGGGATGCGTGTACGCACAAGAAGCTTCTGAGCGCACCTTCCTCGTTATCGACGACGATGGAGGTTTGCCAGTGTTGGACATGCGCATAAGCTCGCGTTCGATGAAAGGCATGTCAGAGCCTGCCTCTGGCCGCCGAATAGGCACACTGACGCGCGTCCACCTCGCGTTGACGCGCAAGGTTGCGCCGCCCCTGCCAACGTACGCGCACGTTCCGCCAGCGTCAGCCAGGTTGGCTTCCGCGGCGAGCCTTAGCTTTCGCCGCAGCGTGCCCGCTCGCTTGAGCATAGCGCTCGCACTTGGCTGCGCAGGGCTCCCCGTTTCAGCAGTTCTCGAGTCGCCAGTCAGCGAGGGGTGCGAGTCGGCGGGTCTTCACGCCTGCCGAGAGCTAACCGCCGGAGTCCTGCTGTATCTCGAAGGGAAGCAGCTGGAAGGTCAGGGCAAGTTGCGGGTGGGTGCATCGCGCAACACGTCCATCGAGGTCAGGCGTTATGCCAAGCTGGTGGCTAGCTTGGCCGCCCTCCCCCCTGCACGACAGTACGCTGGGCCAATTCTTCAAGCCGCTGAGTTTCTCTCCACCGAAGCGGAGAAGCGGCCAGTAACTGCTTCAGCATTGGTCCCCGCGGCGAGCACTGCTCCGACACTTGCGATTGCAGTGCACGAAGGGGTCCAATCAACGCCCCCGGATCGCTCGCAGGTGGCGCTTTATGCAATCGGAGCAGCCTCGGATCCACTCAGGATTGTGACTGAGTCCGTGAGGCCATCTCAGGCGGCAGCAGCCGTCCCGTGTCAAATCCTGGAAGGCTCTTCGAAGTGTGTGAAGGTCAGAGCAGGACCAATTATCGTGACCGACTATGTTGCGCTTCAGGGCTGTCCCGATCAGCTGTTCTTGGGCGTGTCTGACCTCAGTGAGGGCGCGGCTGATTTTCGTTGGGTCGTTCAAGCAAGCAACACAGGCACAACCGGCGCACGGCTTCTAGCAAGGGGAGGCGAGTGGCTCTACGTTGGCGCTCGGGCTAGCGGCAAGGAGCTCTCGAGCGATCCCCGTTGTGTATTGACTCTGTCCGGCTACCTTCCACGTCTCGTTCCCCAGTAGAGCAGGTGATGCGGCAGCCCTTCGCGAATAGCGTCAATCCCAGAGCAGGTGCTCGCCGGCCTCATCAACGATCATCGC
>DASQDA010000063.1:0-2498 GCA_035634435.1 Polyangiaceae bacterium | reverse complement strand
CTCCTGAAGGAACAAGACGGCAGCGTCAACCTGATGCTCGATCGCGCCGTGCGCGTGCTGCGTGAGCACGGGTTGGTGGAGCAGATTGAGGGCAAAGGCGGGCGCGCCGTGTTTGGCCTTGCGCCGCGCGCTGTCTTCGTGACGGGCGCCGTCGTGCGTGTGCGTTGCACTAGCTGCGGGCACAAGCTGAGCTTGTCCCACACAGCCGCCGCTCACTTCGTTGAACGCAGCTGCTTGAGTTTTGCGTGCACAGCTGGCCTCTACGCGCTCGACACCGCAACCGAAGCTACGGAGAGCTACTACCAGAAGCTGTACAAGAGTGGCCGCGTCAGCCGCATCTTCACCCGCGAGCACACCGGACTGTTGAAGCGGGATGAGCGCGAAGCGTTGGAGCGTGACTTCAAGACGGGAAGCGGACCCGGCGCCCCTAACTTGCTGACCTGCACGCCCACGCTCGAAATGGGCATCGACATCGGCGATCTGTCGGCGGTCATGTTGTGCGCCGTGCCTCCGCTACCATCCAACTACGTGCAACGCGTCGGGCGTGCTGGGCGTTCCACGGGCAACGCCACCATCCTCACTGTCGCCAATCGTAAGCCGCACGATCGCTACTTCTACGAGGATCCGTACGAGATGCTGCGGGGTGAGATTTCGCCTCCGGGTTGCTTTCTCGACGCGCCGGAAATGCTCACCCGGCAACTTCTGGCTCACGCCCTGGACTCCTGGGCCAAAGAGCGCGAGCGCGGTCACGGCGCTGTGATCCCCGCTCGCATGCAGCTGTTGCGTGTGAACGCAGACGACCCCTTCCCCGGCCAGTTCTGGAGTTACTACCAGGAGCACAAGGCGCGCCTCAGTAGCGAGTTTTTGGCGCTCTTCGGCGACGAGATCCACGCTTCCAATATCGAACGGCTGCGTCAACTATGTGTCGGCGAGGGACTCGCTGGCAGCATGAAGCAGGCCTTGCTCGGTGTGAAGGAACAGATCAAGGAGTACACGGAGCAGATCAAGACGCTGACCGCGCGCATCGACGAGCTGCAAGTCGACCCCAGCAAAGCCTCTCTCGTTCCAGACGACGAGGGCAAGCTGCGCGCCGATTCCGAAAGCGAGCTTGAGGAGCTTCGGGACGCGTTGCATGCCACCAGTCGACTGCGAGGCGAGCTGCAGAACAAGTACCCGTTGAACGTGCTAGCCGACGCTGGCGTGACTCCCAACTACGCCTTTCCAGAACCGGGCGTGACGCTGAGCGCCCTGTTGCGCGAGCCGTACGACGAAGCGGCTGGAAGCAAGGGCCGCGGTCAAAAAGTCGAGTACCTGCGCGCGGCTAGCCAAGCCATTCGGGAGTTCGCGCCATTCAACACCTTCTACGCTGAAGGGCACAAGATCCGCGTCTCGCAGCTCGACCTCGGCAACCGAGCTTCGGCTATCGAGAGCTGGCGCCTCTGTCGCGTCTGTCATCACATGCTGCCCGAGCGCGCAGACGTGCCAGCTGCTGCCAAGTGCCCGCGCTGCGACGACCCGAATTGGTCGGACATCGGCCAGCGACGACCGCTGGTGCGCTTTCGCCGGGCGTTGTCGCTGATGAACCGTCAGGAGGCGAGCACGGCCGATGACGCCGAAGAGCGCGATCGGGAGAGCTACCGCCTGGCTGAGCTGATCGACGTGGGTGAGGACAACTGGGGTGGCGCGCGCCTGGTCGAGCGGCACGATCTGGTCTTCGGCATCGAGCTCTTACAGCGTCAGCTGCTGCGCGAGGTGAACTTCGGCCGGCGCTTCGACATGGCCAAATCGACGACGCTGGCCGGCCAAGATATCGCGCAACGGGGCTTTTTGGTGTGCAAGCTGTGCGGGAAGGTCTCTGACTCGGAGGCCAAGGCGGAGCACACGCCCATCTGCGCCGTGCGGCGCAAGAACGAGAAGCCCGCCTTCGAACGCATCTTCTTATATCGAGAGTTCCGTTCCGAAGCCATCCGCCTGCTGCTTCCAGTGTCGCAACTAGAAGATCCGAAGCTGGTCTACAGCTTGAAAGCCGCGTTGTTCCTGGGCTTTCGCAAGAAGTTTTTGGGGCATCCGGACCACCTCGCGGTGACGCTGGTCAACGAACCGCGCGCCGGCGAGCTGCGTCGCTTCTTGGTTGTCTACGACAAGGTGCCGGGCGGCACCGGTTATCTAGCCGACCTGTGGAAGCAAGACGGCATCCTCGATGTGCTGGAGCGCGCGCGGGACGCCATGCAATCTTGCCGCTGCGCGGAGGACGAGGGCAAGGACGGCTGCTACCGCTGTTTGTACGCTTACCAGCAGTCGCACGAGATCTCGCACATCTCGCGGAGCAAAGCGGTTGAAACGATTGATGCCATTCTTGCGGCCAGAGGCGAGCTGAGGAACATCGAGACGCTCTCGCATGCGTCGATCGCCGACCTCACCGAGAGCGAGCTCGAGCGCAAGTTTCTCACCGCCCTGCAAGAGCAAGCGAAGGGGCCAGGGCACGCTTGGACACCCAC
>DASQDA010000062.1:0-2575 GCA_035634435.1 Polyangiaceae bacterium | reverse complement strand
GGGGGCAGCCAAAAAGACTTGGCGCCCGGGCGAGCGGCGCGATTACTACGAGGCCGAGACCAGCATCGGTAAGCTGGTGCAACGCGTGCTGCGCGAGCGCGAGCTACTGCTGGTGCGGCAGTTCGCCGAAACTCTGCAGGTCGCCGAGCAGAAGCTTGCGGAGTCCCCCAGCCTCGACGCCACACGCATCGAGTACAAGCGAGCGCGCCTGCGGGAGCTCGAGCAGCTCGCAAACCTCGGAGAAGCCTTGCTGTCAGCGCTCGTCTCGGGCAAGGCCGTCGACCCCGCCCCCTTGTTGAAAATGGCACAACCCCGATGAATTCGTCCGTATCCAAGACAGACTCCGGCCGCGTTGCGGATGGCTCGGGTGCCATGTTCGACAGCATCGCTCCGCGCTATGACCTGGTAAATCGGCTCATCTCGCTCGGCATTGACCGCAGCTGGCGCAAAAAAACCTCCGCTGCCCTGGAGCTCTCGGCGGGCGCCCGTGTGCTCGATCTCGCCACGGGGACCGCAGATCTGGCGATCCAGGTTGCAGAGGATGCGCCTTCTGTGCGGGTGCTTGGCATCGATCCTTCCGAGGGAATGCTGAAGATCGGCCGTGCGAAGCTTTCGCGGGCTGGCCTCGCCGAGCGCGTCGAGCTCCAGCTGGGCGATGCGCAGCGACTGGATCTACCGGACGCGAGCTTCGACGGCGTCTGCATCGCCTTCGGTATTCGCAACGTGCCCGATCGCCCGCGAGCGCTGGCGGAGATGGCGCGGGTCACGCGCCCAGGAGGACGCATCGCCATTCTCGAGCTGTCGGAGCCGCGCGGCGGTTTGCTCGGCCCGCTGGCGCGCTTTCACGTGCACACGGTGGTGCCCACCGTGGGCGCTTGGTTGTCCGGTGCGCCCGAGTACCAGTATCTGCAGCGCTCGATTGCGGCGTTCCCTCCCGAAGGCGAGTTCGTGGCCATGCTCGAGCAAGCTGGCATCGCGCTGGTGCGCGTGCAGTCGCTGACCTTCGGGGTGTGTCACCTCTATGTGGGGACCCCAAACACAGCGTCATGATCTCGCCGGCCGTGTCTTCGACTTCTGTCTCGTCCTACGCCAGCAAGGTGCGGCGCACGCTCGATGAGCTGAGCGTCCCCGAGCACCCCGATGGCTTTGCGGTGGCGGAGGTTTCAGCCCCCGCTTTGAACGCCGAACGCTTGCTCGGCTTTCTTGCAGCGGAGGATTGCAGCTACTGGGCCGAGCCGGGCGGCGGCTACGAGCACGTCGGAATCGGGTCCGTAGCAACCCTCATAGCCTCCGGCACGGAGCGCTTCGGCGATATCACGCAGCAGGCGGAACGGCTCTTCGAACGTTTGCCGAGCAGCAGCCGGCTGCGTCTCTTCGGTGGCTTCGCCTTCCAGACCGAGCGCGCCGCATCGCGGGAGTGGCAAGGTTTCGGGGAGGCTCGCTTCGTCCTGCCGCGCCTGGTGTACGAACGCTCCGCAAGCAGCGCGTGTGTGCTGGCCGTGCTCACCGCCAGGCAGCTGACTGACAGCACGGCTCGCCAGCTCATCGGCGAACAGGTGACCGCGCTGCTCGAGCTGTTGACGGCGCCACAAGCGGTCGTCGCCAGCACGCCGGTTGCAGTGACGCTCCAGGAACGACCGGACGCGGTGTTCACGGAACCTGTGTTGCAGATCCGAGCGGCCATCGAGGCGGGTGAGCTGGAGAAGCTGGTGCTCGCGCGCCGCGTCGGCATCACCCTTTCGGCGCCGGCCGAGCCGGAGCGTGTGTTGCGGCGCCTGCAGGAGATCGCGCCGCAATGCGTGCGGTTTGCCTTCCGCACTGGCGGCTCCACCTTCCTGGGCGCAACGCCCGAGCGCCTGATCGAGAAGCAGGACATGTCGTTTCGCACCGAGGCCGTCGCCGGCTCCATTCGCGTTGGTGACGTGTCACCTGGGCGATTGCTCGAGAGCGTCAAGGATCGAGCCGAGCAGGCGATCGTGGTGCGTGAGCTGGTGCGCAGTCTCGAGCCCGTGTCCGCGACCCTCGATTACCCCGCTGTTCCCGCGATCCACCGCCTGCGCCACGTGGCGCACCTGCGCACGCCAATCACCGGCACCTTACGCAGCCCCTCCCACGTGTTGCAGTTGGTCGAGCGCCTGCACCCCACGCCTGCGACGGGAGGTGTGCCCACCGCGCGCGCCTTGCCATGGATTGCCGCTCATGAGCCCGATGAAAGGGGTTGGTACGCGGGCCCGATTGGCTGGTTCGACCAAAACGGCGACGGTGTCTTTGCCGTCGCGTTGCGCTCCGGTCTGCTCGCGGGTCGCAGCGGCGCTCTTTACGCGGGTGCTGGTATCGTGCGCGGCTCGGAAGCCGCCAATGAGCTGCTCGAGACACGCTGGAAGCTCGCAGCTTTGCTGGGAGCGCTCGAGGTCGAGCCGTGACCTCGGACAGCTCACTCACCGAGTGGGCCCGCTTGTTGTTCGGAACCTTGGCGCAGACCGGCATCGAGGAGATCCTCATCAGCCCGGGGTCGCGATCGACGCCCTTTACATTTGCGGCGCTCTCCACCCCCGGCCTGCGTTGCCAGTCCGTC
>DASQDA010000061.1:0-5708 GCA_035634435.1 Polyangiaceae bacterium | reverse complement strand
GATCGATCGCGGCGGTCACCAGCGCTTCGTCCATGGGCAGCGTTGCCGAGCCGTAGCGGCGAATGCCCTGGCGGTCGCCGAGCGCCTGCAACACCGCCATTCCCAGGACGATGCCCACGTCTTCGGTCGTGTGATGCCCGTCGATCTCCACGTCGCCTTCGGCACGCACCGTCAGGTCGATGCAGCCGTGCCGTGAAATCTGCTCGAGCATGTGACTCAAGAAGGGTAGGGGCGTCTCGATCTGACTGCGCCCGCTCCCATCGAGGTCGACCTCGACGCTGATGGCGGTTTCGCGGGTCTTGCGTTCTACTAGGGCTTTGCGAGTCATATTCGGGGCTTCCGTGGCGTTTTCCAAGCGTTACCTGAGGTCCTCGATCTTCCAGGCCCCTTGTTCCCGCAGCATCTCCAGGGTGCCACCCGAGCCGAAGGCGAGCGTGGCGCGTTCCCCCAGGAGCTCGAAGCGGGCGGTGGGCAGGGTCATCTTCAGTGCCTGCACCACGCGCTCCATCTCTTCGCGCTGGTCCGAGCTCCAGGCCTTCTCCAGGCTCTGCACGCTGAGCCCCTTCTTTTGTGCATCCGGCACGAAGCGAAGAAGCACGTCGAAGCGCTTGTTTTCGTAAGCGCGAACGAACGCCGCGACGGCACGCTCAGGCGTGGCCTGGCTATACAAGTCGATGCTCGAGCCATCGATGCGCCAGGCTCCGTTCTCGTAGACCAAGAGCAGGCTGGGGCCACCAGGCGGCGTCACGGTCGCGGTGACCCGCGGCGCCTCGGCCGGACGCTGCAGGGCTTCTGCAAGCTCCCTCAATTCCTGAGGGTTCTCCTTCAGCATCCGGTCAAAGTCTTGGTAAGGTAGGGCTTTTTTGGCCTCAGCGCTGAGCAGGTCGTAGGCCTGGCGGGCGCGTCCCGCCTGCACCGCCTCGGAGTAGGCGCGGAGGGTCTCGGCCGGTCGCGCAGAAGCCGATGCGCCGCTGCAAGCGGCCAGCAGGGACGCGAGCCCAGCAGCCAGCAGCGAGCAGCGCGCGATCATCGGGGCCGGCTTACCACAGGGCGCCTGCATGAGCGACTTCCGCGAGCCGCGCTCAACGGCCGCACGCGCTATGCTGGAGGCATGCGCGTTCTTTCCACGCTGCCGTTGCGGGCGCGTCTGCGCAGGGCGAGCGACGACGCGTTTATCCTGGCGCTCGGGGCGCAGGCGTTCGGTGAGTATTCACTCAACGCGCCTGAGCACTCGCTCGCCATGGCGCGGCGTTTTCCGACGGTGATTGCGTTGCGCGGCGACCAGCCGGTCGGCTTTGCCATCGTGCAGCTCCGAGGGTCGGCCGACGCCGCCCTGCAGGCCATTGCCGTCGCGGAGACCGAGCGGGGGCGTGGTGTCGGGCGGCGTCTGCTCGCAACGGCAGAAGTACTCGCAGCTCAGCGGGGCGCTCGATGTCTGCGGTTGCAAACGGCGGAAGCCAACGCGGCCGCTCTCGAGCTCTTTCGCAAACGAGGTTTCGCAATCGAACGAAAGCTGCCGGCGTATTACCGGGGCGTCTACGACGCTGTGAGCATGGTGAAGCGGCTCGCCGCAGGCTAGACGCGACGCTGTCAGTTGGTCGGACGGAGAATCCGCGGCAGCACGTAACTCGGGGGCGCACAGCTGGCGGCGCAGGATGGCATCGGGGTGCTTGCGATGGCGCAGGCCGGAGCGGGCGCCACGCCGTCGTCGTAGCAAATGTGTAAGGGAGGCGAGACGCTGGCGTTGTCGGCCCGATCGCGTGCTTCGGCTGCCAGGCAGATCCATCCTTCATTGGTGGCGAGCACCGTTGCTAGGTCGAAAGCACGCCCCTTGCACTCCAGCCCGTCGAGGTCGGGGGCCACGGCATAGATCACCGGCTCGGCGCCGCTGATGTCGTGCTTGATCACCCGCGCCAGGTCGGTGCCCTGCTTGCAAAGCTTTCTCGGCGGTGGCTTGCGGAACGTGCAGCTTAACTCCACGGGAGCTGCTGCGGCGTCCTCGGGACCGGTCGGAAAGGCCTCGTCGCCGTCGGGTGCCAGCGCCACCAGGTTCAGGAACGGAATCGGCTTCCCTGCTACCTCTTTGACGACCGCGTCGCACACGCCATCCTCGTCCGTGTCGGTCAGCAAGGGGATGGCGGGATTGCTCTGGAAGTAGAGCTTCACGCTGCTCGGATCGACGCCGGCGTAATACGTGGTGCTTTCGTTGCCGCCATTCGTGCGATCCCAGACCAGGGCCCGCAGGCGCTGATTCTTGTTCACGCCCGCGCTTGCGGTCACGACCATTCCGTCGTTGGGCGAGGCACCGAGTGGATCGAAGACATTCGAGCAGTGCTTGAGCGCGGCGTTCACCTCGACGACCTCACGCACGGGCGTGGGATCGAGGTGAACGATGGGGCCCTGAGTGTCCAGGTAGAAGATGCGCGTGGCGCCGACGGAGGCATTGCCGACCTTGTCGGACGCCGTGATGCGGACGTTGAACTGGCTGGTCGCCTTCTTGACGATGGCAGAATCGAAGGTGAACGAGTAGACGCCGTTCTTGAGCCACGCGGGCTCGAACGGATAGGTTTCCAGGTTCAAGCTCACCTGAATACTCCCCGGATCGACACCCGCAATGGCATCCGTCACCGTAAACTGAAGGGTCACTTCCTTCCCGATTACGTCCTGCGCGGCAGGCGGCGCAGTGATGCTGATGACGGGCCCCTCGGCGTCGACCTTGAAGGAATAGCTCTCGTTGCGCGTGACTGCCTTTGGGCTCCGCTTGTTCGCGGCTCGGATCACCACAGCGACGTTGTCACGCGGCGCTTGCGGAAAAAGCACCGTGTCATTCAGTGCCACGGTGGCGCTGTAAACCCCCGAGCTCTCCGCGAGGCCGGGAATGACAATGCCGTTGACCTCGAGCGTGACCACGTCGACCTCCGCGCCCTCGTCACCCGCGGCAAGGGTGCTCGGCGTGACGCTGAACTCGAACGGAACTGGATGGTGGAGCGCCCGCGCTGTGCCCGCTCCGGGGCTGGTTGCCACGATCACCGGGCCATGGTCGATGAACGTTGCGAGCGTGTGCTCGCCCCGCAATGGCGGCACGGACTTATCCTCCGCGCGGCAGCGGAAGGTCACCTTGCCGGGGGTCAGCAGCGAAATAGGGAAGATGGCGGAATACTGATTGGGCGCGGGTGTTGCGGCTCCCGCGCTGGCGGCGAGCGTCGCCCCGGTGGCGGAAAGCAGCTCGATGCGAACCGTGCTGGGTTCCACAGGGCGTGAATCGAGCGCGGCGGAGCGCGCGACCTCGCACAGCACCTTGACCTCGTTGCCGGTCACCAGCTGACCCTGGTCAGGGTCGCTGACGGCGTCAGGGCTGATGATCTGGACGAGAGGGGTTCTTGGGTCTGCATCAGGTGGGCTGGTGTCACCTCCTGCGCCGCTCTCGCCCAGGGGCTCCTCGTCCGCGCCACCGACACCGGCGTCAGCTCCGGAGCCGGACTGCCCGGCCGTACCCCCGGCGTTCCTGCCGGCGCCGCCGCCCCGACCAGCGGTCGCATTGGTCGTGCCCCCACCGGGCATGCTCTCCAGCACCGGAGGGCGCTCATCGCCGCCACAGCTTGCGATGGCCACAGCGAGGCCGACCGACACAATCCGCTTCATTGCCGTTGCTTCCCTCTCCCGGCGCGCCGAAGCCGCCGGACTCGAACTACGTGTACCCAGCATCCGAAACGGCCACGTGGTCCTGCGTGTAAGGGCCGCTGGCGGGCCGCTCGCGTCGCGCATTTGTGGCTCGGCGCGCGAGCGGTGCTGGACGCCGCCGGCAAGCGTACTAGTCTGCAATGCATGCGCGTCCCTGCCGGGTCTCGTCCCGAGCGCATCGCAATCCTGCCGCTCAGAAACTCCGTGTTGTTTCCGATGTCGGTCGTTCCCATCAACGTGGGGCGCCCGCGGAGCGTGCGCCTCGTCGAGGAGCTGCTCGGTCAAGAGAGCGCCTTGGTGGGGGTGCTCACACAGCGCAACGCCGAGACGGTGGAGCCCACCTTTCAGGATCTTTACGCGATCGGCACGCTCGCGCGGGTGGTCAAGGTCATCCGTTTGGGCCCTTCCAACTACAGTGTGGTGCTGAACGGGCTAGGCCGTTTCCGGCTCCTCGAGCCGGACGGTCTGGAGCCCTTCATGCAAGCCGACATCGAGCGCGTCACGGAGACCGCTCCGCCCGGGCCAGAGCTCGCGCGGCTCGGGCAGCGTTTGCGTGAAAGCACTCGCGAGGTCCTGGGGCTCTTGCCCAATCTCCCCAAGGAGACGGCGAGCATCCTCGACAACGTGCGCGAGCCCGGAGCGCTCGCAGACCTCATCGCCTCGAACTTCCCCGAGGAGCACGCCAGCATTCACGTGCGGCAGCGGATTCTCGAGGCCTTCGACGTACGCCAGCGGGTGGAGCTCGTGCTGGGAATGGTGGGGCGCCAGCTGGAGGTGCTCAAGGTGCGTGACGAGATATCGTCGCAGGTCCAGAACGAGCTCAGCCGCTCGCAACGGGACTACGTGCTCCGGCAGCAGATGCGCACCATTCGCGAAGAGCTGGGGGAGAGCGCTGACGATGACGAGATCGAGCAGCTGCGCGAGCGCATCTCGCGCGCGGAGCTGCCCACGGACGCAGCGAAGGCGGCCAAAAAGCAGCTGTCGCGGTTGAGCAACATGCAGCCGCAGTCAGCGGAGTATCAGGTCACGCGAAACTACGTGGAGTGGCTTGCAGATCTGCCTTGGACGCGAACGACGCCAGACCGCGTTGACGTCAAGGAGGTGCGCCGCTGCCTCGACGAGGACCATTTCGGCCTCGAGACGGTCAAGAAGCGCATCGTCGAGTACTGCGCCATCCGGCAGCTGCGCAGGGACAAACGCGGCCCCATCCTGCTCTTCGTGGGCCCGCCCGGCGTTGGCAAGACTTCACTCGGCCGCTCGATCGCGCGAGCCATGGGCCGGCGCTACGGGCGAATCTCACTGGGCGGCGTGCGAGACGAAGCCGAGATCCGGGGCCATCGCCGCACGTACGTTGGCGCGTTGCCGGGCCGTATCATTCAAGCGCTGAAGAAGGTCGGCTGTCGCAACCCCGTCCTGGTGCTCGACGAGGTCGACAAGATGGGGGTGGACCTCCGCGGCGATCCTGCGGCGGCGTTGCTGGAGGTGCTCGACCCGGCGCAAAACGACACCTTCGTCGATCACTACATCGATCTTCCGTTCGACCTTTCCGAGGTGATGTTCATCGCCACCGCGAACTACCGCGGCAACATCCCCGAGCCCCTCAAAGACCGCATGGAGCTCATCGACGTGCTCGGCTATACGCGCACCGAGAAGCGCTCTATCGCGCAGCATTTCTTGATCCCGAAGCAGCTCAAGGAAAACGCGCTCGTCGCCGATCAGGTCTCGTTCACGCACGAGGCCGTCGAGAACCTGGTCGATCTCTACACGCGCGAAGCCGGCGTCCGCGGCTTGGAGCGCGAGATTGCTGCCGTCTGCCGCGATATCATCGTGCGTTTCGCGGACGGGCGCATGCAGAGCCCGGTGCGTGTCACTCCCACGCTGGCCCGCGAGCTGCTCGGCCCCGAGAAGTACCACCCCGAAATGGCCGAGCATAAGCTCACGCCCGGTGTGGCGGTGGGTCTCGGCGTTTCGAGCGGTGGCGGTGATCTCCTGTTCATCGAATCGACGCGCATGCCGGGCAAGGGTGA
>DASQDA010000060.1:0-5878 GCA_035634435.1 Polyangiaceae bacterium | reverse complement strand
TCTTCCTCTTCTTCCTCTTCTTCGTCGTCGTCGTCCTCGTCGTCTTCGTCCTCGAGGTCCTCGTCGAACTCCTCGGGGCCCTCTTCTTCGTCGTCGTCGGCGACGGCGGCCTTCTTCTCGAACTTGACGTCGACGCCGATGTCGCCGAGCTGCGCAACGAGCAGCTCGAAGAGCTCGTCGACGTCGTCCCCGCCCCAATCGTCGAGGACGTCGGTTAAAAATTCGAAGAAATCCCCGTTATCGAGGCGGCGCTCAATTTCTTCGACTTGGTCTTCTGTAAATGCCTCAAGCACGTCTTCTCGGAGGGACTCGGTGTCATCCTCCTCGATGGCTTCTTGAGCGGACAGGCGTATCTGGCGAACGGCGCGCCGGTCGAGGTAGAGTTCCATAAAAAGCGCTTCCTCTAGGACCCGAACCGGCATTAAACGAAGGCGCTTGTCCGAGTCAAGGCAACTCCTCAAATCCGATGCGATGCGCTGACGTTCCGACCCTGCTGACCTTCGTCGGAACACTGCTCTGCAGCCCGGCGGTCCAAGGCCAAGTCGCGCCGGATCCCCCGCCAAACAGCCTCGAATTCCTTCAATACGGAGTCGCCTTCGCAACCGAAACCGTTGGGTCGGCGGCCGATATCTGCCCCACCGGGCCCCAGGCGGCTCCGTGCATTTTAGGGTCGGGCGGCGGCCTCGCGATCCGGGTGGCCCACCGCTCGCGCGGCCCCTGGCTCACCGGCGCGGCTTACGAATTTTCCCGCCACGAGTCTTCCAACCTGCTCCGGCTCGCCATCCTGCAGCAGCTGCGAGGTGAGCTCCGGTACTACGCCGACCGGGGGACACGCCTGACCCCCTACGTGGCCGGCGGAGCAGGTGCGGTGGTGTACGGCTCGGAGTGGGCCGTCAGCACGGGAGGGGTGGTCGCGAGCCTGGGTGCAGGTCTAGAGTTTCAGATCACCCAGGCGACCGTGATAGGCTTCGCCCCCATGTACCGCGCCCTGCTGCTGCGGAAGTTCACGGACAGCGCTGGTCAGGATCGCGCGGACCGCTTTTTCGGTTTCGGGCTCGCGCACATGGTGGCGCTCGAGTTCGTGTTCGAGGTGCGCGATCCGCTCCCGCGTTGGTGACGCGGACAGGTGCAACTCAGCCGTGACCGACTTCGGCAATAATTCTGGCCCGGGCCTGCGCTGCGAGCGCTGCGGACGTGGCAATTCTGCAGAGTTGCGCTTCTGCAAGGATTGCGGCAACCGGCTGGAGGCCGTTGCTCCCGCGGCTGCCGCCGCCGACTTCACGCACACCGTTGCCTCGCCCGCGCCGGCTGCGCCACCCCGGGCTGCCGCACGCGACTTCGCGAAAACAGAGACAGCCGGCACCGTGGTCTGCGCTCAATGCCAGACGACGAACCCGAGCAACGGGCGCTTCTGTGTGAACTGCGGCGCACCCATCCACGCTGGGCGCCGCGGTCAACATCTGGCAGCACCGGCGGCGCGAGCAGCAGTGCCCTCGCAGCCCGCTCCTGCGCCACCGCCTGCCTCCGCCCGTGCGGAAGCTCCGCCCAAAGCTCCCATCGTTCCGATCGTCAAGATCCCGGACGCACGTCACGGCGCCGAAGAGACCGTTCAGTGCGGGCGCTGCCGCGGATCGAATGCTCGTCACATGACCTTCTGTCAGTTCTGTGGCGCACGACTAGGTGTCGAGACTGCAGCACCCTACACGGCACCCGTGCCGGACGATGCGGCTCGCCTCGTCGTCATCGCCCAGGACGGGACGTCCGGCCGACAGTATCCCATCGACGCCGAACAGGTCGATTTAGGCCGCGAAGAAGGCGCTATTCTACTGCCGAGCGATCCCTATGTCTCACCACGCCATGCACGCGTGTTGCGCCGGGGCGGGAGGATTTTTCTGCGGGACCTTTCCTCGGTGAACGGGGTATATGTCCGACTCCGAGCTGCCGAGCGGCTCCAGCACGCGGACTTGGTGTTGATAGGCCTTGAGGTGTTAAGGTTCGAGGTCGTGAGCGACGCGGAGAAAGGGCTCGGCCCGGCCACTGAGAGAGGCACGCGCGTGTTCGGCTCGCCGGCCTTGCCGCGCTACGCAAGGATCTGTCAACGCACCGTCGAAGGGGCCGCACGGGATGTGTTCTACTTGGGTCGTGACGAGACGGTGGTCGGCCGCGAATCCGGCGATCTCGTCTTCACGAACGATCCCTTCATGAGCCGCCGGCATGCTGTTTTCAGCCGCGATCCCGCCTCCGGCGTCTTTTCCCTGCAGGACCTAGGCTCGTCGAACGGTACTTATCTGGCGATTCGCGGCGAGCACGAGATTGTGCAGGGCGATCACATCCGCATCGGACAGCATCTGTTTCGACTCGATATGGAGATGGGCAGGGCAAACCCATGATGCCCGCCAGCACGCCTCCGCGTGGCGAGGTCCGCATTCGACTCTTTGGACGCACTGACGTTGGGCACATTCGCGAGCACAACGAAGACAATTTTCTGATCGCGGATCTCACCCGTCGTAGCCGAAGCTTGATGGAGAGCGACCGCGAGCAGGTGGTCGGAGCCTACGGAACCGTGCTTGGCGTCTGTGATGGCATGGGCGGCGCCGCAGCCGGCGAGATCGCAAGCCAGCTCGCCGTGGACATCATTTACGAAAAGCTCACGGAAGGCGACGCTCCCGCCGATCACAACGAGCTGGCGCGACGCCTGGTGCACGCGGTCGAAGAGGCTGGAATTCGCATCTTCAACGAAGCCCGCGCTGATCGCTCACGACGCGGCATGGGAACCACCGCCACGATAGCGGGCCTGCTCGATGCTCGGCTGTTCGTCGCGCAGGTGGGCGATAGCCGCGCGTACGTGCTGCGCGGAGGGCGTCTGGTACAGGTCAGCCGCGATCAGTCACTGGTCAATCAGCTGATTGAAGCCGGACAGCTCACGGAGGAGGAGGCGGAGACCTTCGAGCACAACAACATCATCTTGCAGGCTCTCGGTACCGCGGAGACCGTGCAGGTCGACCTGACGTACGTGGATCTTCGTCGCGGTGATGTCTTGATGCTTTGCTCCGACGGTCTCTCCGGCATGCTTCGCGCCGACGAGATTCGCGAGGTCCTGAGCACCATCCCCGAGCCACTCGAGGCCTGCCGTGAGCTCACCGAGCGCGCCAATCGCGCGGGTGGCCACGACAACATCACGGTCATCGTTGCTTGTTTCGACGGCCCCTCCCTGGAGGAGCCGACCGGGGACGACGTGGAGCTCGCTTACAAGAAGTACCCGCTGCCGGAAGTGCCGATGGTGGAGCCCACGATGCGCATGGTGTCGTCTTCCAGCGACCCGCACAGTAGCCCAAGCGACGAAGCTCCGCGCGACCCCAGACGCTTACGCGTGGGCCACACCATGGTCGGAATGACCAACCCCTTGGACGAGGGTGCGGCAGACAGCGATCCAAGAGCCAGCGACGGCGGGCTGCTCCGCGACTCGGGCTACGACCTGCTGGAAGAGCCCGTGCATCTGCCCACCACGGGGCTACCACCCTCCCTCGTTGGTTTCATGGTCCTCGGAGCCATGTTGCTGGTCGCAGTGGCAGGTTTTCTGCTGCTGCGCTGAGCTCTCTTCGTGCGTCACGCGCTCGGACGGCTGCTCGGCATCGTTCTGACGCTTGCCGTCACCTCCGTGCTTGCCTTCAGCGCGCTTTCCTCGCTCGCATCTGCGCTCGGGCCACCGAGCGCGGGCCGCACTCTCCCTCTCTTTCTGAATACGCACCCGCCGAACGTTCACGATCTCGCCCGCACAGCGGTCCAGCGCATTGCGCTGGGACGTGACCCGGAGCTCGGCAAACGCGAGTTGCAACGGCTCGGCGGTGCGGCGCTGCCGCACGTGCTGCCGCTGTTCGACACGTTGAACCCAACGCGGCGCGGCGAGGTCGCCTTGGCGCTCTCGCCCGTCGCGCGACGGATGAGGATGGCCAGCGAGCAAGAGCTGACGACCGCCGCGGAGGCGATCGCATTCTGGAGCCGCTTCTGGCAGGACCGCGCGTTCGACTTTCGTCCGCAGATCGTGCGCCGCCTGGTAGCGCGGCTCGCCGACGGCTCCTCGGCCCTGGTTCAAGAGGACATCGTGCAGCTCGATACGTATGCTGCGCCCGAGCTAATTCGGGCGCTCGGACGGGTCCGCACGCCCGAGGATATGCTGCGGGCGCGGCGCATCACGCAGGTCCTGTCGCACGTCTTCGAGCGAGGCCCCGTTGTCGAGCCAGAGCGCGGCGTGACGGAGGCGCGCAGCGCCGCCCGAGCCTGGCATCGTCACTGGAGCGCCGAGGGTGCCGACTACGTCACGCTGGATGGTCCGCGACGCGTTACGGCCATGTTCTCCGAGACCCGTTACGGAAAGTGGGCAGCGCGCGCATTCGGGATCATCGGGCCACGCGGGCGTGACCTGGGCTCGCCCTTCGGCCTGACGTCAGCGGCAGCTCTTGGAACTCTCGGCCGCTACCTTCTCGCTCTTGGCGGTGCATTGCTGCTCACGGCGGCATGGATGCGCGCCGAGCTAGCTGCACCAAAGCGACGGATCTGGCTGTGGCGTGCGCTCGCGAGCGGGCTGGCAGCGCTGCCAGTCGCCTGGCTCGCAGCAGGGTTTGGGACCGAGCTGAGCAGCAGCGCCCGCTCCGTCTTGAGTATCGCGCTCGTCTTGTTCACCTCCGCCGCAATTATCTCGAGGCAAGCACTTCCAGGGCTGAGCGAGACGGAGGGGCGAACGCGACCTGGCTGGAGGTTGGTCCTACAAGCGGCGCTCCAGGCCACACCTGCAGCGTTGCCCTGGTTTGCCACGTCGCTCTTCGCTCTCGAGCTCTGGCTGGAGCTCGATGGCGCAGCCTCGACGGTTATCCGCGGGCTACGACGTAGCGACGCGAGCCCTGGCATGAGCGTCGCCATCGCCGGCGTCCTGCTTGGAGCTGCTGTGGCAACGCTCGCCGATACGAGCGCGGCGCGCATGGCTCCTAGCACGCGCTCCCCGGCGCTCGTGGAGGTACATGGCTTATTTCAGCGCCGCGTCACGCGTCTAGCGCTGACCAGCGCGATCGTCCTGGCGCTGCTCGGCAGCGCGCACCTGGTCAGCGCCAGCGCCGCACAGCCGGGCTGGCGCGAGCTGTCGGCCGGTGCTCGCGCGCTGCTGGGCTACGGGTGCCTCACGCTGCTGACCGCCGCACTGGTCGGTTTGGCTCTTGGAGCGCTCGCCGCGAGCGGGCAGCGCTCGTTCGACGCCCTCCTAGTGCGCTCGAGCGAGCTCGCCAGCGCTCTGCCAGCTTTCTTGTGGGCGGCGGCCCTCGCCCTTTGGCTCGGCGGCGGCGCCGCGCTCGCGGTCGCGCTGGGGCTCCTTCGTGCCATCGATGTCGCCTGGCTACTGCGCTCTTCCTTACGAGGCCAGGGACTGCGCGACGCGGAGCTTGCGGTGCGTTCGCTGGGTCGCTACCCGTTGCAGCAATACTGGCGGCTGCGCCTGCGACCCGCCGGCTTTCCAGCACTCGCGGCCCTCGCGCTCACGCCGGCGTGGGGAATTGCGCTCGCTGCCACCGCGCATCTCGCGCGCCTCCCCGCGACGCCGGGCGAGACCGGCTGGGGTGCGTTGCTGACCGCGGGAACCGCTCAGATGGGCACGTTCCCACGATTCAGCGCGGCGGCCCTCCTGGCCGCCCTGACCGCCGTTCTGCTTGCGCTCGTCACCTTTGCGCCTCGCCGGCTGGGTGCGTTGCGATCGTCGTTCCCTCCCTCCCCGGAAGGGGAGGACCATACAGGACGTTCGGGGCTTGCGTCGCGCCGCTGAATGGCTGACATATGCCAGGCGATGGCCCTGCAGACGGTCTCCGAGAGTGACTTCGAACAGAACGTGATGTTG
>DASQDA010000059.1:0-5350 GCA_035634435.1 Polyangiaceae bacterium | reverse complement strand
AAGAGCGATTACCGAAGTAGCGCACCGGGTCGAGATCTTCTGCCGTGGGGCCGGCAGTGACCACGAGGTGACGGCCGCCCAGCGTCGCAGCGCGCAAGGCTGCGACCGTACGCGCCAGCATGACCTCGGGCTCCGCCATGCGCCCCTGGCCCACGTCCCCCGACGCGACTTCGCCCACGGTCGGGCCGACGAAGCTCACGCGCCCGTCAGCTAGCAGAGCGCCTACATTGCGCTGCGTTGCCGGGTGGTCCCACATATTCGGATGCATGGCAGGCGCAATCAGAACGGGGCAACGGCTAGCAAGAGCCAGCGCTGCGATGAGGTCGTCGGCGCGTCCGGCGGCGAGCCGCGCGATGACATCGGCGGTCGCCGGAACAATCAGGAGCAAATCGCTGCAGCCGCCCAGCTCCACGTGTAGCTCACCGCCCGCGGGCGAGAACATGTCGAGGAAGGGAGGTCTGCCGTTCAGCCCTGCGAAGGTTGCGGCACCGACGAACTGGGTCGCCGAGCGACTGAGCACCACCTCGACCTCGGCGCCTTCTTTGCGCAGCAACCGCAGCAGAACGACGGCCTTGTAGGCCGCGATGCTGCCGGTGACGCACAAGGTGACGCGCTTGCCTTGCAGCCTCGGCGCGGGGTCGAGCGCCACGCCGGCGAACGGTGGCGTGGCCAGCTCGACAGCAGGAGGCGGAGGCGGCTTTCGCGCGTCACTCATGGCGGCACCTTACCAGCACCGGAACGAGCGCGTGTCGCCGACACGTAGGCGCTGCCCGGATCGTAGAAGCGCCAGGGCCGAGCTGCCCACGCGCCTGCATAGGCCACGCCTACGCGCGGCGAACGCGCCACTCGAACACTCGGCCCGTCCGTCAGATACAGCGGGCTTTGCGTCAGATCCAGCCCCTTGCACCGCGCGTCGATCGCAAAGGCCTGGCACAGCTTTCCTGGTCCGTTCGTGAGCTCCCGCGCGTGAGGTGGCAGCCTGCGACGCTGCGCCATGAGCTCGAGCCCCTCGACCGGCTCGACCGCACGAATCAGAACGGCGTGCGGAGCCCCCGTGGCCGTGGTCACCAGGTTGACCTGCCAGTGCATGCCGTAGACGAAGAACACGTAGGCATGCCCTGGCGGGCCAAACATCACCTCCGTGCGCGGGGTGCGGCGTCCTCCGAAAGAGTGAGCCGCCTGGTCTTCGGGGCCGCGGTATGCCTCCGCCTCGACGATGCGCCCGGCGACCGTCCCCTCGGGCGTCTCGTGGACCAGGACCTTGCCCACGCACGCCCGCGCAACCGTGAGCACGGGTCGCGCGTAGAAGCTCCGAGGAAGCGGCCCGCTGCCGGTCACAAGCCGAGGAGTCGCCCACCTTGATAGACGAGCAGGCTGGCACCGTACGCGAGCACCGTCATGTAGGCGAACATGAAGGCAGGCCAGCGCAAGCTACGGGTTTCGCGCCGTACGACGGCCAGCGTGCTGACGCACTGACACGACAACGCGAAGAATATCATCAGCGACAGACCCACGAGCGGCGTGTACGTGGGCGTGCCCGATGTGCTGCGCTCAGCGCTCATCTTGTCGCGCAACGGCATGGCTTCGTCGTCGAGATCGCCGAGCCCATAGACGAGGCCCATGGTGGAGACGAATACCTCGCGCGCGGCGAACGCGCCGATAATTCCGACGCCGAGCTTCCAGTCGAATCCGAGCGGAGCGATGAGGGGTTCGATGGCCTTGCCGAGCTGGCCGCCGTAGCTCGCCTCGATTGGGTTCTCCGCGGCGGCCTTGGCATGCCTGATGGGCTGCTGATGCTGCGCGCTTTCCGCTGAGACCGCCTCTGCGGGCGCGGGCTTCGGGTACGAGAGCAGCGCCCACAGCACCACCGTGCACACCAAGATGATGGTGCCCGCTTCACGCAGGAAGACGCGCGCACGCTCCCACATCAGCTTCAACGTCGCCGCCAGGTTCGGCATGCGATAGGGCGGCATCTCCAGCAGCAACGGTATGCGGCGGCCGCGGATCACCGTGCGGCCGAGTACGGCCGTAGCCACCAGCGTCGTGACCATCGAAAACACGTACATGGCTACCATCAGCGTGCCTTGTACCGGCAGGAATCCCATGGTTGCGCCGACTGGGAAAAGCGTGGCGATGATCAGGCTGTAGACCGGAAGCCGAGCCGAGCAGGTCATCAAGGGAATGACCATCATCGTGAGCAAGCGATCGCGCTGTCGCTCCATGGTACGCGTCGCCAGAATCGCGGGGACGGCGCACGCAAATCCCGACAGCATGGGTACGAAGGCCCGCCCATGCAGGCCCAAGCTTCGCATGATGCGGTCCATGAGAAACGCGACCCGTGCCATGTAACCCGAGTCCTCGAGCAGCCCGATGAACAGGAAGAGCAGGAGAATCTGGGGCAAGAACACCACCACATTACCCACGCCCCCGACCACCCCCTGGACCAGCAGGTCGCGCAAGGCTCCAGCCGGTAGCACTTGGTCCAGAGCGCCGGCAAGCCAGCCGAACGCGCTCTCGATCAAGCCGATCGCGGGCTCGGACCAGGAAAATAGGGCCTGGAATACCAGTAACATGACGGCCACGAAAGCGACGAAGCCGAGCACCGGATGCAGGAGGATGCGGTCGACGCGTTCGGAGACTTTGCGCTTGGGAGGGTGACGTTCGAGACGTGCGTACAGCTCGCCGAGGTGCTCGTCGATGAACGCGTAGCGGCTGCCGACGATTTCCAGGTCGATGTCGCGCTCGCCCGCGGCGCGGCGGACGGCATAACACGCTTCGCGTAGCTGAGCGTCGATCCCCTCCAGCTCATCCTCGGGATCGAGACTGGAGAGCGCCCACAGAGCCAGTGCGCGGCGGCGCTCGACGCTCGTGCCCCAGTGCTCCGGGAGTGCCTGCGCTACCCGATCCATGTCGCCGACCAGTGCGGCCGGATAACGAACGCGCACGGAGCTGGTGCGCGGCTCCCGCACGGCGGCGCTGATGGCGGCTCTCAGCTCCTCGACCCCGGCGCCATCGCGCGCGTTGGTGCCCACGCAGGGCACGCCCAGCACGCGCGATAGGGCTGCCAGATTCGGTGGGTTGTCGGCAACCTCATCCAGCATGTTGACGACGACGAGCATCGGCGCGCCGAGCTCCAGCAGCTGCAGCGCGAAGTAGAGGTTACGTCCCAGCTGACCCGCATCGAGGATCACCACGCACAGGCTCGGCGGCGCGTTGCCAGCGAGGCCGAGCACCGAGCTGATGGCGATCTGTTCCTCCCCAGAACGTGCAGCCAACGAGTAGGTGCCAGGTACGTCCACCACCTCGAATGGCTCGGCGCCGACGGGACGAACGCTGCCGGAGCGACGCTCGACGGTCACGCCCGGGTAGTTACCGATGCGCGCGTTCTGTCCCGTCAGGGCGTTGAAGATCGTCGTCTTGCCGACGTTGGGGTTGCCAACCAGCAGTACGAGCTTTTGCGTCGTCTCGGCGGCGTGGCGCGGGTTCAGGTTCGGGGGGTGGGAGCGTGCCGCAGCGGTCAAGGAGTGCCCCGAGCGATCCATTCGGGCGCGGGCTTGGCGCTGGCAGTTTTCCTCACGGCATCGTGCTGGCGGTCCGCCACGACGCTGACTTCGACGGTCAGAGCCTCTGCCCGGCGGATAGACAGGCTTGCTCCGCGCACCAGCAGCTCCAGAGGGTCGCCCAGCGGCGCGACGGCGACCACTTCGACCTGCGTTCCTGGGAGCAGCCCGAGCTCCATCAGTCGCCTGCGAAAGGCGCCCTCGCCCCCGACGTGAACGATCGAGGCCACAGAGCCGAGCGGAAGCTCGCACAACTTCATGCTCGGAGCCTAGCGCTCCTGAAAACGACTTTCAATTTCAGACGCGCAGCGGGGGAACCTGGTCGCGCAGGTTACTGAGTGGCCGATGGGCCGGACAGGGTCAGCTGGCCGCGGCCCCCGTGGGCTCAGATGCCTTCGGCCTCGGAAAGGCGATCGTTCGCCGTGCGTACACTGGCGGCCACTACTGCGGAGTCGACCGAGCGCGGCAGCACACGCAGCACCTCCGTCAGGCTCTCGAGCATGCTGCGTGCGGAAGCAAAGCGCCGCAAGGGGTCACGCTCGAGTGAGCGATGCACGGCAGCGCAGAGGCCCAGGGGCAGTGCGGGGCGTTCTCGGCTCAAGATGGGCACGCGACCGATCTTGATGAGCTCCACCACCTCGAGGTCGGTGCTGGCCTGAAAGAGCCGCTTGCCCGTCAGCGCCTCCCACAACACGACGCCGAGGCTGAACAGATCGCTCGCCACGCTCGCCGGACCGCCAAGCAGCAGCTCGGGTGCCAGGTAGGAGAGCTTGCCCTTGACCACGTTGGGACGCGTGATGGAGCGGCGGTCCGCAGCGCGCGCCAGACCGAAATCGGCGAGCTTCACCACGCCACTCTGGTCGAGCAAAATATTGCCAGGGGTGACGTCGCGGTGCAGGACCGGCTGAATGCGCTGCTCGGCGTCGCGATGCGAATGAGCCGCGTCGAGCGCTCTCAACACCTCGACGGCGATGGCGGTCACGAGCTCCCACGGCGTTGGCTCACCTGCAAAGCGGAAGCTGTCCACCCACTGGCCTAGGTGAGGACCGCGGACGAGCTCGCTGACCAGATAGCGCTCACCCCGTTCATCCGTCCCGAAGTCGTACACCTGAACGATGTTGGGGTGCTGAAGCAGCCCGCCCACGCGAGCTTCTTCGATGAACATCTGCTGCACCTCGTCGAATCCGCGGCAGGAAGGGTCGATGCGCTTGATGGCGACCGCTCGCGAGAAGCCGTCGGTACCCCGCTGCAGTCCCCGCCACACCACCGCCATGCCTCCCTTCCCCAATGGTTCGATGAGCTCGTAGCGGCCAGAGATGGAGCGACCTGCGCGATCTTCGATGGGTTCGGGCATGAGCGACTGCGACGCGAGTATACTCCGCCGTTCAGCGAAGTGCTCTGCGCGACGCAGGTCAGACGGACGGCCTCGTCATCAGGGTGTCACGCGACGCACGAGGGGCGGTTGGCGCGGTGTTCACTTGCGCTAGCCGCGTCGGGATGCGACAGGCTGCGTGTTGCTGGCGGCGCCGTTCCGGAACGCCGGACGCTGCATCCATCGGCAGGATAAATTTCGCCTCGCACCGGTGCTCGGGCACACATGGCAGTCGCTCTACCCACGCGTCTAGCCGCCGACTGCCTGTTGCGGTTCAGGGACGGTGACGAAACAATAGAACCAATGCACCGTTGCCCCTCGAGCCACAAGCTTCTGCTCGCCGTGCCAGCTCTCCTAGCGCTGGCTTGTGGCAGCTCGAATGGTGACAGCCTCTTTGCGCCCGGCGGCGTCTCGTCCA
>DASQDA010000058.1:0-18673 GCA_035634435.1 Polyangiaceae bacterium | reverse complement strand
GAAAACAGGCCGTCCTCGAGCACGTCGACATCGCCGCAGCTTTGCGGCCAGGCAATGTTTACCGGCCGTGCGTCGAAACGCGCGAGCTCTGCTTCGTACCCAGCCCACACGCGCCGCGAGCCGGCAACATCGCCAAGCTCGCCAATCAGCCGCGCAGTCAGATACGACACGGTGCCTTCCGAGAGCACGAAGTCTTCCCAGCAACGTAGCCGCACGCCATTGCCGAACCAACCGTGAACGGCCTCATGCACGTGCACGGAAACATCGCTCATAGAGCTTTCAGCGACGTGCCAGTACGGATGGTGCTCCATGCCCCCGCTGCCCTCCTCCCAGGGCACCGCCACGCTGCCGACCTCGTTGCCGAAGCGATACGTACCGAGACGTTGCTCCATCCACTCGAAGGCGGAGCGGAGATGAATGGCGCCCGTCCGCGCCTGGGCCTCGCCCCCGGGCAGATGCCACACGGATACCTGCGTGCCGGCGAGTGTCGTGCCGAGATCCAGGCGCGTGTAGTCGCCGACAGCCCACGCCGGCATGTACGCTGGGGCGTCCGTCGCGATCGTCCGTGGGTAGATGGCCGTCGCGCGAGCGCCACTCAGGCTCAGATGGAAGGTGCCGCCATCGGCCGGCTGCGAGTTGCACGGGAAGACGTTGCCGCAGAAGTACGGCCAGCTGTAGGTGTAGCTCGCCGACACGCCGCTCATGCCGGTGCGCACGGCGAAGTCGTACTCGATGGTGACCACCGGAGGTCTTGCTGAAGGTGGCACATCGAGCTCCAGCCGTGCGCCCTCCTGGAGCCAGGTCGAGGGAAGGTCATTGCTATGTACGCGCCGGACGAGCAGGTCGCCCACCTCCAGGGCGACGCGGGCCGCGCCCGTTGGGGCGAACGTCAGTGTCGCAATTGCGCTCTCGGTGGCCAGGTCAACAGTGAGGGAGGTGTCCAGAATGTCCCGCGGGCTCGCACCGCCCGCGCCGCTTGTCACGGCTGCGCTGCCTGCCTGGCCACCTTCGCCAGACGTCGGGGCCATGGATGAGGCTCCCGCATCCCCGCGCTCTCCGGAGCTGCTCGCACCGGCACAGGCGCCGACCAAGGGGATCAGAGCCGAGGCAACCACACGCATCATGGCTATGCCGAACGGCGGCTTAGCCGCGGTCATTAGGCCGACCAGAGCTGACGATGGCTGGTCATCGAGGACCGAACCTGTCCTCGACCCGGAGTACGCTCGCGCCTGTGGTTGGGTCGACGCGCTCGGCCGCTCTAATTCAGGTGAGGAGGATGTCATGTCGATTGTTTTCTATGAAGCACCCATGTCGAGCGCCACCCCGGTCGCCTGCGCGCTGGCCGAGCTCGAGGTGCCACACGAGAAGGTCCCCATCGATCTAAGCAGCGGCGAGCAGCGCAAGCCCGAGTTCTTGAAGCTGAATCCGAACGGCAAAGTGCCCACGCTGGTGGTGGACGGAACGCCCATGTTCGAAGCGCTCGCGATCTTGATCTGGCTCGGTGAACGCTACGGCGTGCAGAGGCGATTGTGGCCCGAGATCCAGAGCGAGCGGCATTGTCAGGCGCTCGCCTGGAGCGTTTGGGCTTACGTCTCCTACGGCAGCGCGCTCAGTCGTCGCTTCCTTGCCACGGGTGAGCGGTTCGGCGGCGACCCCAAGTCGGCGCAGGCCGTTTTCACCCACGACGACCTGGAGTCACTCCAAGCCACGCTGGACGGCGAGCTTGGCAAACGAGCCTATCTGCTGGGCGATGCCTTCACGCTCGTCGATCTGATCGTCGCGGCCGTGGTCGGCTTCGGAGCATTCTCGGGGGTTCCCGTCAGCCACCGCCCGCACGCCCAAGACTGGCTCACGCGCTGTCAGGGGCGGCCATCGTTCCGTTCCGTCATGGGCGGCTGACCTCCGCGCTGTTCGTCGGCGCCTGCGGCCAGTGCTTGGCAGGCGCCGTGGGCTCCGGCGCTCGGAGCAAGCGCCTATCCGGTGTTGCGCATGCCTTGAGCGATGCCGTTCAAGGTCGTGCCGAGCGCGAGATCGATGAGACGCCGATCGGGGTGCGTCTCTTCTATTGCGCGTTTCTTGCGCAGCAAGCTCACTTGCAGGAGCGACAACGGATCCACGTACGGGTTGCGCAAGGCGAGCGAGCCTTGCAAAAAGCGATGATCGGCGATGAGGTCGCGCGAGCGGATGGTGTGCAGGATCTTCAAGGTCCGCTCGAACTCGGCTTCGAGCTTGGCCATGAAGGCAGCGTCGCCACCCAAGCTGGCCACGTAGAGCCGCGCAATCTCCAGATCCGCCTTGGCCAGCACCATCTCGAGCTTGTCGAGCAGGTCGTCGAAGAAGGGCCACTTCTGGGCCATGCTCTTCAAGAGGTCGAGTCCGCCCGGCTTCTCGATGACACGAGCGAGGGCCGTGCCCGCGCCCACCCAGGCCGATGCCATCAAGCGCATCTGCGTCCAGCCGAAGTTCCACGGAATGGCGCGGATGCCGGCGATGGTGCCCGCCCCGCGCTCCCGATACGCCGGGCGAGAACCGAAGTGCACGTGCGTGAGCTCGCGCACCGGTGTCGCCGTCAAGAACAGCTGAAACAGAGCGGGGTCCTCATGCACCATGGCGCGGAAGGCGACGCGCGAGGTCTCGGCGAGCTCCTCGATCGTTGCGCGGAAACGTTCAATCTCCGCCGGGTCCACCCCTTTGCGAAAGTCACTGAAGGCCGCCAAAATCGTACCCGTGAGCATCACCTCGAGGCTGCGTTCGGCCAGCGAAGGCAGGCCGAACTTCTGCGAGATGACCTCGCCTTGCTCGGTGATCTTGATCCGGCCTTTGACGGTGCCAGGAGGCAAGGCCGTCAGCGCCCGGAACACCGGCGAGCCGCCGCCGCGCCCGACCGTCCCACCGCGTCCGTGAAACAGGCTCAGCGCAACGCCGCGCTCGCGCGCCAGCTCCGCCAGCTTTTCCTGCGCGCGGTACAGCTCCCAGGCAGCCGCGACCACCCCGACGTCCTTGGCGGAGTCCGAGTAGCCCAGCATCACCTCTTGCTGCATCCCGCGGGCGCGCAGCTGACGCGCGTAGACCGGGTCGTCGAAGAGCTCCTTCATCACGGCGGGACCCGCCGCAAGGTCGGCCTGTGTCTCGAACAACGGCACCACGTCGAGCTGGGAGGTGGGCGGGTCACCGGCTAGATCGACCAGCCCCGCTTCGCGGGCCAGCAGCAGCACATTGAGCAAATCCTCCGCCTTGTGCGTCATCGACACGATGTAAGTCGAGGCCGCTTTAGCTCCGAACTCACGCTGCACCGTGCGCATCGCGTGGAAGACGTCGAGCGTCTTCTGGGTTGCCTCATCGAGCGCCACATGGGTCGAGACCAGCGGCCGACGACTCAAGAGCTCGCGTCGCAGACTCGCCTCGTCGAGCGCGGGAATGTGCATGCTCTCCGCGATGGCGTTCCGCGCCTGGGTGTGGGCTTCGGAGTCCTCGCGCAAGTCGAGGGTGTAGCCATAAAACCCCAAGCTTTGCACCTGCGAGACCAATGGCTCCAGCCACAGCCGACGGGCATGATCCGCGCCCGCCGCGATCAGCGCTCGTCGGATCAGCTCGAGATCGGCAACGAGCTCCTCGGCATTGCGGTAGGCTCCGGGCGCCATCAGCGGCCGTCCCGCGTCGCGGGCGGCGATTTCACGGCGTAGCGCCTCGACTCGCTCGGCCATGAACGTGAGCTTGAGGCGCATGGGCTCGTGAGCGTCGCGCCGCTGGTTCGCTTCCCAGACCGCGGGCAGCAAGGCCTTGTCGGCCTCGAGAGAGCCGCGAAGCTCCTCCGGGGCGGGCGTCAGACGATCCGAAATGGAAAGATGCCCCACCAGCTCCTCGAGCCGTCGTCGATAGCGCGCGAGCAACGCGTACGAGGTGCGCCGCATCGCCGCCAAGGTGATCTCGGGCGTCACGAAGGGGTTCCCATCACGATCGCCGCCGACCCAGCTGCCCAGGCCGACCTTCGGCGAGAAGCCGAGCTCACGCCCGAACACGGCCTGAAAAGCCCGCCCGGCGCTCTCGTTGAGCGCGCTCGTGGCGTCCATCAGGCGGTCTTCCAGATACCAGATGACCGAGCTCACTTCATCGAGCACGCTGGGTCTGTCGCGCCGCACTTCGTCGGTCAGCCACAGTAGCTCGATGTCGGCCTCGATCCCCGCTTCGACGCGGGTGAGCTCCGCAGGCGAGCCGGTGCTGCGTCGGAGCAACGAATCGGCAAGCCGTGCCTGCAGCCCCAGCAAGGTACGCCGTGTGGCCTCCGTGGGGTGAGCGGTGAGCACTGGACGCACCTCGAGGCCACGCAAGAACTCACGCACTTCACCCGAGGTGTGACCGCTCGCTTTCAGATGCTCGAACGTCCAGGCAAAGCTCGCCGGCTGTGGGCTGGTGTCGCCGCTGTGCTCGTAGAACAAGCGCCGACGCACCCGATGCACCTGCTCGGCGGTGTTGATCAGAAAAAAGAAGAGTGAGAAGGCGCGCGCTACAGGGCCTGCGATCTCGAGGGGCAGCGCGTCGACCCGCGAAAGCTGAGCCTCCAGCGAAGGCGCCCCCGCTTCACCCCGACGGCGATCGCGACTCTCGGCGCGCAGCGCTTCGACGGCTTGGAACACTTCCTCGCCTTGCAGTCGACGGATGACGCGACCTAGCGCAGCCGCCAGGTAGCGCATGTCGTCATGCAGGGGTCGGTCCTCGGCGCGAACTTCTATGTTGCCCACGGCTTCGGCCGCGTTCTGTCATGGACGCGCGGCGAAGGCCAGAACAGCCACGCCGCGGAGCGCAATCGCATCCCAGCGGAAGCCTCCGGCTGCAGCTTCCAATTGCTCGGCAGAACCACAGGCCTATACTGAGGACGTGCGACGGCTTGCCGGAGTCCACCGTTACCCCTGCCGCGTGGCCGCGCTTGGGCTGATGCTGGTCCTGGTGGCCACGCTGCTGGGGGCTGGCAGTCGGTATTTCTACTGCTTTTCTGCCGCACGAGTGCACAAGACGGCCTGCTGTGGCAAGGCGCGGCTCACCGAGAAGCGAGTCGTTGCTCCCGGCGGGGCTGCGCTCGTGGCGGCGCGGGGCTGCTGTGAAGAGCGGATCGTGCCAGCCAGCCCCAGCGCCGGCGTCGAGCGTGCGCCCCTCGAGCCCGCTCTGGCCGCTCCCGCTACCGTCCACCTGGCCTGGGCCTCCGCCTGGCAAAAATCCGCTGCGCCCGAGCAGCAAAAGCCTAGCTTGCCGATCCGAGCTGGGCCGCAGGGGGCGGCGCAACGTTGTGTCCTGCTTCAGGTCTTCTTGAGCTGAGCCCGTTGCTGCCCCGCGCTTCTGCGTGGGGCATGTGCTCGCGTCGGTGAGTTTTTCACCTGCGCCGTTTCAACGTGGTGATGTGCATCGTTGATGCACCGTGCTCCCCGGAGGAGGCAGAATGCGCTCATTTTCGGAGCTCCCGGTGTCCAAGGCCGTGGCAGCCGTGTGTTTGGTTTCGTTTCTGTTTCGAGGAGGGTCAGCTGCGGCGGCCGCTCCCCCGCCGCTCCAACGCGAGGTCTTCGTGCGCGCCGTGCTCGACCGCAGCCCGGTGCCCGCCAGCGCCCGCGCGCAGGCTCGGGTCGCTCAGGCCGAGGCGCGGCGTGTCGCGAGCCTGCCGGAACCGGAGCTGATGCTCGAGGTCTCGCCGCTGCCCTTGCAACGTCCCGCAGCGCTCGGCGAAGCGGGCATGGTGGAGGTTGGTTTGCGGCAAGTCATCCCCGCACCGGGATCGCTCGGGCGCAGGGAAGCTGCGCTGCAGCATCTCGCCTCCGAATCGGTCGAGCTCGGTCAAGCCTCGCTGCGCGAGGTGGCGCGAGAGGCCGCGCATGTGTTCGTCGATTACGCGACCGCGACCGAGCTTTCGCTTTTGCACGGCAAGCACCACGAGCTGGTCGGCAGACTGCAGGAAAGCTTCACGCGCTCATTCGCGCCGCCCGCATCGGCCCTGGACGCCACGCGTGTGGGCATCGAGTCCGGGCGAGTGGAGGCGGAGATTGCGACGGCGCAGGCGCGGGTGGAGGCCGCACGGGCGCGCATGAACGCCTTGCTGGGACGCCCAGCCGAGCACGAGCTCGGAGCTCCGCTGCAGCGCGAGCCCGAGACCGTGGTCACCACGAGCGACGAGGTCGTGCGACTAGCACGCGCCCGAAGACCCGAGTTACGAGCGGGAGCTTTCCGAGTGCAGGCGACCCAGGCCACGGTCGCTGCGGCCCAGAACGAGTCCCGTGTACCAAGCTTTGCCGTGGCGGCGCTCTACTATCCTGCCGTGGGCAGGCAACGCGAGCACGGCTATGGCGTGGCCGCGTCGATGTCCTTGCCGTGGCTGTGGGGCGCGCGCCGGGCGGAGACGCAGGTCAGCCACGCGCAGCATGCGGCTGCTGCCGCCGACGTGCAGAGCCGCGCTCTGGCGGTGAGCACCGAAGCCTTGACGGCCCTCGGCGAGACCGGCGCGCGCGCTGCGCGCTTGAGGACGCTGCTGGTCCGCGTGCGACCTTTGCTGGCCCGGCAAGTCGAGATTGCCGAGTCGCGCCTGGCCACCGGTAGTCAGACCCTGCCGGCGGTCGTCGAGGCGTGGCGCGCACGTCTGGAGGTGGACGCCGAAATCGCCGAAGCGCGCGCGGAGCTCGAGCATGCCTTGATCGATCTGGACTGGGCCAGCGGAGGCGCCGTACCCCGCGTCCGCTTGCTAACCGCCAGCGCGCCCCAAGGCGGCGAGAAGGAGGTGCCATGAGCTCCCAGGAGCCGCGTGTGGTCGAACGCTCGACGCCGCCGCCAGGATTTTCGTCACCGCGCGCGTTGAAGTGGATGGCCGTTTTCCGCTGGGCCCTGGTCGTGCTCAGCCTGGCGGCCGCAGTGTTTGCCTGGCGCGTCTACCTTCAGCCGAGCGCCGGCGCGGGCGAGCACGCCACTTACCAATGCCCAATGCACCCCCAGGTGGTCAGCCCGGACCGTGGCGACTGTCCGATCTGCCATATGGCGCTCGAGCCCGTCACGAGCAGTCGTGCTGGCGCGGCGGCGCCCGCGAGCGCGTCACCCGCGGCCGCGCCGGCTGTCCGCTCGAGCGCAGCGTCTGCGGCCGGCCGTTACATCTGCGCCATGCACCCGGAGGTGAAGTCCGACACGCCCGGTCACTGTCCCCTCTGCAAGATGGACCTCGAGCTGCAGCAGCCCGCTGCCGCCGAGGGTGGCAGCTCGCCGGCGCTTCCTGCCGAGGTCGTCGCCGTCCAGCTCGAGCTCGACCGCGCGCAGGCCATCGGGGTGCGCGTTGCGTCCGCGACGAGCGGGCCCGGAGAGGCGAGCCTCCGCGTCACGGCGAACGTGGCAGCACGCGAGGGCAGCACCGTGGAGGTGCGTGCGCGCGCGGCGGGCTTCGTGGAACGTCTGTTCGTCGCCGAGACGGGCACGCGTGTGCAGCGGGGCCAGCCGCTCCTCGCACTGTACAGCCCGGAAATCTACCAGGCCTTCAGCGACTGGTCCCTCGCTCGTGGCTGGGCGCTCGGCGACCCTAAAGCAGCACAGACACTCGCGGTGGTTGAACGGCGGCTCGAGCTCCTCGGCGTCTCCTCGCAGACCTTGCAGCAGGCGCGCGAGAGCCAGGAAGTGCCTCGCACGATCCCGCTCAGCGCCCCAGCGACGGGCTTCGTCCTGGAGAAGAACGTCGCGCTCGGCGGCTACGTGACCCCCGAGACGCTGCTCTACCGCGTCGTCGATCTAGCTCAGGTGTTCGTCATTGCCGACGTGCCGAGCTCGGACGCAGCGCAGGTCGTGCGCGGGCAAAAAGCCCGCTTTCATCCCGCGTCGCGGGCGGAGCGGGTCGTGGAAGGAGAGGTCGACCTGGTGTACCCCAGTGTGGCAGGCGAGGCGCGCACGCTGCGCCTGCGGCTATCGGTGGACAACCGTAAGCTCGGCCTCATGCCGGGCGAATACGGAACGCTCGAGCTCGCGCTCGGCGCCACCAAGCTGGTCTGGGTACCTCGCGACGCGTTGATCGACACGGGCCTTTCACGTTACGTGTTCATCGAGTCTCGGCCTGGAAGGTACGAGCCGCGCGCCGTCACCACGGGCGCGGCGACGCCGGATCGCGTCTCGATCGCCAAGGGTGTGGCGCCAGGCGAACGCGTGGTTTCGGGCGCGACCTTCCTGCTCGATGCGGAGAGCCGCTTGCGTGCTGCGCTGAGCCCGCGCGCAAGCGAGCCTGCTGCGGCCCAACCAGCAGCACCCGCAGGCCAGCCGTGATCGGACGCTGGATCGACTTTTCGGCGCGGCACCGTGCGGCAGTCTTGCTGGTGTACGCGTTCGTGGCGGCTCTGTCAGTGCTCGCGATGCGCCGGGTGCCGCTCGATGCCATTCCGGACCTGTCCGATCCGCAGGTGATTGTCTTCACGGAGTGGAGCGGTCGTTCGCCCACGCTGGTAGAAGATCAGGTCACTTTTCCCATCTCCAGCTCGCTCCTGGCGGCGCCGAAGGTGACGGCGGTCCGCGCCTACTCGATGCTCGGAATGTCGTTCGTGCACGTCTTGTTCGAAGAAGGAACGGACGTGTACTGGGCGCGTTCACGGGTGCTCGAGTACCTGAGCTCCATCCAGGCCAAGCTGCCGTCCGGTGTCACCCCTACGCTGGGTCCGGATGCCAGCGGCGTGGGGTGGGTCTACGAGTACGCGCTCACCGACGTCAGCAAGCAACACGACCTATCCGAGCTTCGCCGGCTGCAAGACTATACCCTGCGCTACGCCATCGAGAGCGTCCCCGGTGTGGCGCAGGTTGCCAGCGTGGGTGGTTATCAACGGCAGTACCAGGTCGAGCTCGATCCCGAGCGTCTGCGGGCGTACGGGTTGACCTTCAGCGACGTGGCAGAGCGCGTGCGTGGCGCGAGCGCCGAGGTGAGCGGGCGCGTGCTCGAGATGAGCGGCCGCGAGTACGCCATTCGCGGACGCGGTTACGTCGGCAGCACGGCGGACCTGGAGGCCGTCGTTGTCGCCGCGGCGCCGGGCGGCGTACCCGTCCGCGTGCGCGACGTGGGCAGCGTCAAGCTGGGTGCCGAGCTGCGACGGGGTCTGGCGGAGCTGGACGGCATGGGTGAGACGGTTGGCGCCATCGTCATGGTACGGCATGGAGAGAACGCGCTGTCCGTCATCGAGCGCGTCAAGGAGCGGCTGCGAGGCCTCGAGAAGGGCCTGCCTGAAGGCGTCCGCATCGTGCCGACCTATGACCGTTCGAGCCTCATCGAGCGCGCCATCGCCACCCTGACCCGCACGCTGAAGGAGGAGATCGCCGTCGTTAGCGTCGTGATCATCGTGTTCCTCCTGCATCTGCGCAGCGCGCTTTTGCCCATCATCAGCTTGCCCCTGGCCGTGGCGATGGCGTTCATCCCCATGCTGCTGTTCGACGTTCCAGCCACCATCATGAGCCTGGGGGGCATCGCGATTGCCATCGGCGCGACCGTGGACGCGGAGATCGTCATGCTCGAGGCGTGTCACAAGCGGCTGGAGAGCGCGCCTGCCAACCTGACGCGGAGCGAGCGGGCGAAGCTCCTCGGGGAGGCAGCCAAAGAGGTGACGCCGGCGATCTTCTTTTCCTTGCTGATCATCGCCATCTCCTTTCTGCCAGTCTTCGCTCTCAATGGTCAAGCCGGGCGCTTGTTCCGCCCGCTCGCTTACACCAAGACGTTCGTCATGCTGGCGGCCGCCCTGCTGAGCGTCACCTTGGCGCCTGCGCTGCGCGATCTGCTGCTGCGCGGCAAGATCCGCAGCGAAGCGCAGCATCCCGTGAGTCGCGCCATTCGCGCCGTGTACGAGCCGTTCGTGCACGTGGCTTTGCGGCGGCCGATCACCACCTTGGCGATCGGTGCGTTCGCCATGCTGTCGGCCGTCCCACTGGCGCTGCGGCTCGGTCGCGAGTTCATGCCGCCGCTCGACGAGGGCGACCTGCTCTACATGCCAACGACGCTTCCGGGGATCTCCATCGAGGAGGCCAAACGCCAGCTCATCCGCCAAGATCAGCTGATCGCCGCCTTTCCGGAGGTGAGCCGCGTCTTTGGCAAGGTCGGTCGCGCCGAGACGGCCACCGACCCGGCCCCGCTCTCGATGGTGGAGACGATCGTCCAGCTCCGGCCGCGCGAGCAATGGCCCAAGGTCCCGGTGCAGCGCTTCTACTCGGACTGGGCCTCCCCCTCGATGCAGCGGCCGTTCCGCTGGTTGTTGCCCGACACACGCAGCTCGACGCGGGACGAGCTGATCGCGAAGTTGAACTCCGCCCTGGCGTTACCCGGCTGGACGAACGCCTGGACGATGCCCATCAAGACGCGCATCGACATGTTGACCACGGGCGTGCGCACACCCGTGGGGATCAAGGTGCTTGGCCCCAGCCTGGAATCCATCGAAAGCGTTGGGGCCGAGCTGGAACGCGTCATCTCGCGGGTGCCGGGCACACGCAGCGTGTTGTACGAGCGTGCCCTCGGAGGAAGCTATCTCGACATCGAGCCGCGCCGCGATGACCTCGCCCGTTACAACCTCGGTGTGGAAGACCTTCACCAGGTGGTGGAAGGCGCGGTCGGCGGCGAGCCGGTAGGCTTCACGGTGGAGGGGCGTGGGCGGTTCTCCATCAACGTGCGCCTGCAGCAGGATTTTCGCAGCGACCCGAGCGCGCTGGCGGCACTTTACGTGCGCGCCCCGGATGCAGCGGGGGGTGCCGCCGTGCGCGTGAGCGACGTCGCGGATGTGCGTGTGCAGTCGGGTCCGCCCATGCTTCGTAGCGAAGCCGGTCGGCTTGCGGGTTACGTCTACGTCGACGTTCTACCTACGCGCGACCTCGAGAGCTACGTGACGGAGGCGCAGATGCGCGTTGCCGCTGCCGAGGAACGTGGTGAGCTGCGGCGAGGCACGGGAGTCGAGCTCGTGTGGACGGGAGAGTACGAGCTCTACCAGCAGATGAAAGAGCGCATGCAGTACTTGATCCCCCTAGCGCTGCTGCTGGTGGCGCTTCTCTTGTACCTGCAGTTCAGAAACCTGGTGGAAGTGGCGATCGTCTTTCTGTCCATCCCGTTTGCGCTGGTTGGCAGCGTCTGGCTGCTCTACCTGCTCGACTACCGCATCTCGACGGCCGTGTGGGTGGGCGTCATCGCGCTCGTCGGCCTGGCCGCGCAGACCGGCGTCGTCATGATCGTCTACATCGATCAGGCCTTCTTCCGCAGGCTACGAGAAGGGCGCATTCAATCGCGCGCAGATATCATCGAGGCGCACAGTGAGGGCACCGTGCAGCGCGTTCGCCCCAAGCTGATGACGGTGGGCACGATGCTGATTGGCTTGCTGCCCTTGATGTGGGCGACGGGCAGCGGCGCCGACGTGATGAAGCGCATTGCTGCGCCGCTGATCGGGGGGCTGCTGTCCAGCGCTTTCCTCACGCTCGAGCTGATCCCCGTCATCTACACCTACTGGCGCGCCGCCCAGCTGCGGCGGGCTCAGCGCTCGGGCAAACCGCTGGCGGAGATCTGCGGTCTGACGGAGCGCTGATCCGACGCGTGTCCGCGTGCTCAGTCGAGACCCGCTCGCAGCAGCTCTTCTTCGTCGAGGCCAAAGTAGTGTCCCACCTCGTGCAGCACGGTGGTCTCCACCTCCGCGCACAGCTGTTGCTCATCTACGGACTCGGCCAGCAGATTGGCTGCATACAGCACGATGCGTGTCGGCACCTCGCTGGTCTCGGCATTCTGTCGCTGCTCGTGGGTCGGCCCTTCGAACAGCCCGAGCGCGCGCGGGTCCAAGCCTTCCCGGACCAGGGCCTCCGAGGGCCGCGGCTCGACGAGAACCGGCACGCCGGTCAGATGCCGCCTGAACTGCTCGGGCAGCTTTTCGAGAGCGCCCTCTGCGGCTTCGACGATCAGCTCCGCAAGCTCCCGATCGTCATAGCCTTCGAGCTCCTCGTCGAGGCCCTCGTCGAGCTTGAGGACCTCGAGAAACTGCTCGGTTTTAGCCTCCTCCTGACCGAGCTCGTCGTAGACGCAAGCCAGCAGATGCCGCGCGTTGGCGTAGTCCGGCTCCGCGGCGACCAGCGCCTCTAGCAGCGGGAGCGCCTCGCTTGCGCCGGCATGCTCCCACACGACGTCAGCGCGCATCAAACGCACCTCGGGGTTGCGTGCGAGCCCGGGTGGAGCTTGCTCCAGCTTGAGCAGCGCGGCGGCAGGATCTTCGGCGCGCAGCGTTTCCACTTCTACGATGAAGTCGCCGACCGAATCACTGCTTGCAAGAGAGGTCTCAAAGGCCATGCTCGTTTGCTAGCACGTACCTCGCCCCGCACCTGCGTTCGGGGTTTGCCCGGCCCCCCACTTGCTTGAAGGTATGCGTCCGCGTGCCTCGGCCCATGGGCCATAAACGCGTCAGGTTACCCAGCTCCGCGCCCGATCCGCGCGTTACTGATTGACGGAGCTAGCCAAGAAACCTCCATCGACCTTCAACGTTTCACCGTTCACGAAGCTGGCTGCCTCGGAGGCCAAGAAGATCGCCGCGCCGGCCAGCTCTTCGACTTTGCCGAAGCGTTTGAGAGGCGTGCGGAGCAAGAACTCCTGACCGCGTCCGGTACCATCCAGCAGCGCCTGGTTGAGCGAGGTACGAAAGACACCCGGCGCAATGGCGTTCACGTTCACACCGCGCGGGCCCCATTCGATCGCCAACGACTGCGTGAGCGACACGATGGCGGCTTTGCTCGCCGAGTAGGCTGCTACCTCGTAGAGCGCAGCGAAGGCGGAAAGCGAGGCGATGTTGATGATACGCCCGTAACCCCGCTCGAGCAGGTGACGGCCGAAGACCTGACAAGCTCGGAACGTACCCGTCAGATTCGTGTCGAGAATGCCGGTGAACTCCTGCTCGCTGACCTCCAGCGTCGGCGTTCGTTTGGTGCGACCGGCGCAGTTCACCAGGATGTCCACTTTGCCCAGCTCGCTGACGGTGGTCTCACATAGCCGCTCGAGTGATGGGCGGTCGGTCACGTCCGAGGTCACGCGCAAGGTGCGTCGGCCGAGCGCGCTCACGGCAGCCGCTGTCGCTGCCACCTCGGACTCGCGGCGCGAGCTCGCCACCACGTCCGCTCCCGCCTCCGCCAGCGCCAGCGAGATCACTTTACCAATGCCCGACGTTCCACCGACGACCACTGCCACGCGACCAGACAGACTGAAACCCGGATAGCTCATGCACCCCTCTTAGCAGAGCCCTCGCGGCCGGGGGAGAGGTGGAGGTCGCGCCTCCTCGGCTGCGCGCGACCGTTTCCGAGTTCACCGGACAGCGCGGACCACTCGGACGCGGGTGACTGACCGTTGCAAGAGCGGTCTCGCCAGCGATGACACCATACTGTGCGAGGCGGCTGAAACCCTCTGCCAACGAGCTCGCGACGGGCCAACCTTCATCCGCAATCGAGTGGCTCGCCATGTCGGCACACACCTGAACGGCCAGCATCAAGTTGAATGACACGAGGTCGAGCGCGTCTCGATCGGCACGGAGGGCCTCGGCGCTTTCCGGCACGCTGGCGGTGACACGCTGTACCCGGTGGTGAAGCTCCGCGAGCTTGGTGGTAAGCAGGTCGCGGTCAACCACGGCTTACCCCTCGCTTCAGAGCCGAACAACACCGCGAGCCGCACTTCCGGAAAAGCGGCAAGCACCTCGCGCATGGCTTTCGAACCAAGGCCGTCCTAGACCTGGCTGGTCACCGGCTCAGGGTAGCCTGTGCCCTCTGACGTAGCTGCACCGGCAGCAGCGTGGCGGCCGCGCAGGCGAAGGGCGCGCTGCTCGACGGGGGCTGTCCCTGGGAAACGAGCCACGGCGCGCTCCGTGTCAGCGGCCGCGCCTGCCCGCGCAGCTTGGGAACGCCCGCCCAGCCTCGAAGCGGGTCCGAGCAGAGTTGACCGCTGCCCGCGTTCCTCTAGGGTGCTGAATCCAAGATTCAGCACCTAGTAGAACAGGAACGTTCCATGAGCGCACGACGCCCAAGCCCAGCAGATTCTTGGGGTCTCGCCCCGTCGGGACCCCACGAGTTTCTTCGGCGTGTCAGGGACTCCGGACACTAGGTTCTCGTCGCACATGGCCCTGTTCAAGCTGCTGCTCGAGGTGCCGACGGAGCTCGCCGAGTCCATTGGTCAAGTGTTGGTGGAGCTCGGCGCGGGAGCCGTGGAAGAGCAGGTCGAAGAGGCTGGCTCCCGCCTCATCGTGTACGGCGACGATGAAGCGCTGCTCGTCGGCCTCGGCGAGCGGGCGCGCGACGCGCTCGACGAGTATGAGCTCGGCGGCACACAGACCGGTCTTTCGTGGCGCGTCGAGGCCGACCCTGGCTCCGATTGGGACACCGCGTGGACACGCCACCTCGCCCCGCAGGTGCTAACGCAGCGCTGGGTGGTGCAGCCAATCTGGGACGAAACCCAGCCGCCTGCTGGCATGCAGCGCATCTGGTATCAACCGACGTTGGCGTTCGGCGACGGAGCGCATCCGACCACCCGTCTCGCTGCGCAGGCCGTGGAGAGCTTCTGCATGGCGGCGCCGGGCGCTCGCGTGCTCGACGTCGGTAGTGGAACCGGGATTCTGGCGTTCGTCGCTGCGCTATCGGGTGCTGGCGAGGTGCTGGGCATCGAGGTGGATGCCGTGGCTTTGACTGCGGCGCGAGCCAACGCGCAGCTCAACGGGCTGTCGCCCACCGTTGGCTTTCTGGAGGCGAGCGCACCGCTCGTCGCCGGGTTCGAGCTCGTGGTAGCCAATCTCGAGCCGCGTATCCTGCTCGAGGAAGCGCCGAGCATCGCCGAGCGAGCCGGGCAAGCGCGTCAGCTGGTGCTCACCGGGTTCTTGAGCGAACAAGCCGCCGCGGTGAGCGAGCGCTTCGCGCGGATGGGCTTCCGTGAGATCGATCGCGTCGAGGTCGAAGGCTGGTGCTTGCTCGTTCTCGGGCCGATGCGCTAACCGATGCTGAAGCTGACGCAGGCTCCGCCATCAGCCAGGTTTCGCGCCCAGGCGCGGCCACCGTGCGCTTCGGCGATGCGCCGCACCAGTGAGAGCCCCAGGCCGAGCGACGCATGGCGTTCCTCGCGCACGCGGCTGCCGCTGTAAAAGGCATCGAAAGCGCGCGGAAGCAGCGCCGGATCGAAGCCCGCTCCGGCGTCCCGAACCTCCAAGACCAGCGCTTCTTCGGGACGGCTGTGCTCGGAAGGCAGCGCGCGCCGCACACGCAGCGCCACGGCGCCGCTCGCGTGGCGCTCCGCGTTGTCGAGCAGGTTATCGAGCGCGCGGGCAATCAGGGTCGGATCGCCGGTGCAGCGCGCGCCCTCGGCGTCGTCCTCGAGCAGCGAGAGCGGAAGCCCACGCCGTTCCAGCACGGTCTGGCTCAGCTGAGCAAGGTCCAGCGGGGTTCGCGAGAGCGAGCCGAAGTCGAGCCTGGCCGTGGCCAGAAGCTTGCCAACCAGAGCGTCGATCTCGGCAACTTCCCGCTCGATGGCTGCCAGCGCCGTCTGGTTCTTCGCGTCGCCGCGCAATATCTCGCTGGAGACCCGCAAGCGGGCGAGGGGGCTACGCACCTCGTGTGAAACGACCGCCAAGAGCTCGCGCTGTTCCTGGATCTGCCGCTCGATGCGCTCGGCCATGTCATTGACGGCCTCCGCGAGCAGGCCCAGCTCGCCGCGCGTGTGGCGACCCAGGCGGACCCGGCTCTTCAGATTGCCCGACCCGATCTCGCGCGTCACCGCGATCAGCGCGGACAGCGGACGGGTGAGCACGCGCGCCAGCCGGGCTGCGGCTACCCACAATACGAGCGCGACCACCAGCACGACTCCGACCCCGACGAGGGGACGCACCGCGGCGGGCTCGTCGAGACAGCCGTGCACGCGGCCCAGGCGCTTGCCTCCCTGTACGATCTCGAAGGAATGTCGCACCCGCGCGCAACGACCCACGCTTTCTAGCGTCGCGCCAGCGGCATCCTGGACGCGCACGCCGATGCCGAGCGCGCGGCCCAGGCTGAGGCTCAGTGCGCGGCGCCGTGCTGGATCGTACCAGACCTCCGCGTAGCGTTCCGCGACGAACCGTTCCATCGCTTCGAAGCGGCCCGAGAAGGTGGCAGCCCCACGATGGAAGGCAGCAAAGCCGAACACCAGCCCCACCGCGAGCGCGGTGACGACGATGGTGACGGCCAGCCAGATGAAGAGCTGGCGTTGTAGCGGTAAGCGGCCGCGCCCCCTTCGGTGGCTCTCGTGCGGGTGAAACGCGCCGCCGCGAACGCCGTGTGGTTTCACCGGGCGTCCCGGGAAAATACGTAGCCCACCCCACGGACCGTGCGGATGAGCCGCGGCGGATCGTCGCCCAGCTTTTTACGTAAGTGCGACACGTGAACGTCCACGGTGCGGTCGCTCACCACCACGTCGCTACGGCCGGCGAGCTCGAGCAGGGCGCTGCGCGGCACGACGCGACCTGCTCGCTGCAAGAGCGCTACCAGAATGTCGAATTCCACGGCGGTGAGCTCGATCGCGCGTCCTTTGAGCTCCACGTTGCGGCTGTCCAGATCGGCCACGATACCCGACACGGCCACGCGTCGCTCCACCAGCTCGGATTGCGTGCGGCGCAGCACCGCGCGTAGACGCGCCAGCAGCTCACGCGGGCTAAAGGGCTTCGGCAGGTAATCGTCGGCACCGAGCTCGAGCCCCACCACGCGGTCCGTTTCATCACCCTTGGCGGTCAACATGATGACGGGCAGCGCGCTGCGTTCACGAATTTTTCGCAGCACGGTCAAACCGTCCATACCGGGCATCATGATGTCGAGCAGCACGGCGTCCACGGCCTCCGTCTCGAGCAGCGAGAGCGCCCTCTGCCCGTCGGGGGCAGAGAGCGCGCTCACGTGATTTTGTCCAAGGTAGCTTTGCAGCAGCTCGAACAGCCGAAGGTCGTCGTCCACAATCAGCACGCGGAGGGTCATGGCGATGGCGGCGTGCTCGGGTTCATATCACGGGGTGCGCAGCGTCGCTGCGGCGCTTCGTTCCCGATACACCTTTTCGGCTGCACGCGAGCAGACGTCGGCGACGTGCTCCTCGAACGCGGCCCGCCCGCGCCCAGGGTGATGCCTATTCCAGGACCAAGAGTGACCGTGATGGTGGCGCAGTGAATGGAAGCCCCAGGCAAAGCCGAGCACCGCGCCGAAGAGCAGCAGAATGGAGATCAGTCGATAGGGCATCGGTTGCTCCTTCCTCACGCGAAACCAAAGCCAGGTCCTGACTCGACCCACCGCGCAAGGCGCTGCCGCTGCTCGGCATCGAGCGCCTCGTGCACCTTGCCCAGAGCGCTGCTAGCTGCGGTTCCGAGCGCGCCCAGATCCTCGTTATGCTTCAGGATGAGCGTTTGCACCGCACGCTCGTCGAAGGTGTCGCTGCGCAGCGCGTGCGCGAGCTGCTCTCGAGAGCCCGAAAGACGCGAACGCAGCTCCCGCGCTGTCTCGCGCAGCTCCTGGACCGCCGCGACGATGACCTTTTCCTGGCCGGGGGTGGTATCCAGCCGCTCCAGCAGCGCCTGCAGCAGGTAGCGCCCGCCTGAGCAGCTGGCTCCCCAGCGCGACCCGAAGCGGTGCATTGCGCCGCAATGGCGGCCGAATCCGTGCGCTCGGCGCCGGTGCGCCGTCAACGCAATCAGCCCGCCAAGACATGCGGCTCCCAATAGAAAACCAAACATCGATGAACACCTTTCCGAGAAACGCGCTTTATCGCCCAAGGGCGCTGCCTGCCGTCTCTCTGCTGCAGACTCTGCCGCCGCGGTGTTGCGCGCGTGTGAGGACAACCTTGAAGAAGTGTTAAGCCACTCGTCGGGCTGCCGCGCGCCGGGGTGCATGTAGGCGCAGGTGTGGCTATCCTCTGGGCACCCGCGAAGCCATGGCCGACTCCCCCGATGACTCCCGACCGACTCCCGGCCCGCTGCCGGTGAAGCCCGACGTTGCCGCGCCCCCCGCGCCACGCCCCGTGTTTCTCCCGCCGCGACCGACTCCGGGTGCCCCGCGTTCCTCGTCACCGCCGCCGCGTTCTGTGCTGACGCCGGTGCCCCGCGCGTCAACCGAAGGTGGCGCCAGCGTGAGCGGCGTTGCAGCGCGTGCTGCGACGCCGCCCCCACTACCCCCAAAGCGGGTTCCACCACCACTGCCCGCTGAGGCTCGCGCGCAGCAAGGCGTGTTGCGTCCGCCTCCGCTGCCTACGGCCCCACCTCCCGCACCCGAGCGGAGCGACAGTTTGCGCGTCAGCGAGCTGAGTGCCCGGCTTGCGGCAAGGGAAGAAGCGCTAGGGCGGGCGCACCAGGAGCTCGAAGCCGCGCGCTCTCACGCGGCGGCCCTCATCGCCGAGTTGCACAAGCACAAGCTTGCCGCCGAGCAGCTGCAAGCGCGCGTGCGGAGCGAAGCGGAGCTCCGCGCGCATTTGAGCGAGGAGCAGGCCGAGAGCGAGCGGCAACGCCGCGAGCGCGTCGAAGAGCTCGAACGCCAGCTCGCGTCCCTCCACGAGCTGCAAGCTTCCGTCAGCGAGCTGCGTGTGCTGGCCGCGGGCGCAGCGCGGTACCAGGGCCGCAATGCGGAGCTCGAGAGCGACCTGGCTGCCGCGCGGCAGCGCATTGCGGAGCTCGAACAGCGCCCAGCCCTGCCCGGCTCGAGCACGGAC
>DASQDA010000057.1:0-4353 GCA_035634435.1 Polyangiaceae bacterium | reverse complement strand
CGAGCTGCAAGCCTGCGCTCACGCTGCGTAGCCAAGCCCAGCCTACGCCCGCGGCAACGCGCGCGCGGCCGCGACGCTAACCGCAGATGGCCGCGCCGCTGTTCAGAGCGACGCAAGGCGCGGCTGCTGGGACGCTCGGGCGGAGCAGCGTTGCCCAAGGTCCGAATTCGCCGAACAGCGCGCCCGTTGCAGCGAGGCGGCGCCTTCGCTTGCGTCGTCGGACCCGCCGCTTGCACGCGGCGCGCTTCCGCGCTGAGTGCCTTGCGGCAAGGTGAACGCGCGACATGGAAACGAGTCAGGAGCCCCGAGAGGCTCCTGACTTCAGCGTGACCGGGCGTGTGATTGCGCCGACTCAACTACTGATTGGGCGCGGCGCACTCTGCGGGTGAATAGAAGATCTTCCAATCTTCGGGTGCGTTGCATGGCGTCCCGTAGTGGCAGCAGCCGCCCGTCTTCGGGTCCTTCGCCCAGGCCTCTACCGTGATACATGCGGTGTCGGGCGGGAGCGGAACTGGCGCGGGACACGCGGGGCCACAAGCCTTCAGCGTGCACGTCCAGCGGCCGTCGGTACAGCCACAGTCGTTGCAACCGTCCGGGGATTTCTTGGTCTCGCCGGCCTTGCATTCCGCCTGCGGGTCACAAGCGATGAGGGTGCAGGCCCACTTGCCGTCGTCGGTGCAGCCGCACTTGTTGCAGCCGTCAGCAGCGGGCTTCGTCTCGCCGGGCTTGCACTCGACCTCGGGCACACACTGCTTGAGCGTGCACACCCATTGGCCGTCGTTCGTGCAGCCGCATTCGTTGCAACCGTCGGCGTCGATCTTCGTCTGGCCTGGCTTGCATTCCGTCTGCGGGTTGCAATCGACCAGGGTGCACGCCCATCGGCCGTCCTCGGTGCAGCCACACTTGTTGCAGCCGTCGTCGGCCACCTTGCCGTCGCCCGGCTTGCACTCGACCGGGGGCGCACACGCCCTGTCGCTGCAGGCCCATTGGCCATCCGCCGTGCACTGGCACGTATTGCAACCGTCAGCGGCAATCTGGGTCGCGCCTGGCTTGCACTCAACCTCGGGCACACACGCCTTGAGGGTGCAGGCCCACGTGCCGTCGTCGGTGCAGCCGCATTCGTTGCAGCCATCCGCGGCCATCTTGGTGTCGCCGGGCTTGCACTCGACCGCCGGCAGGCACGCTCTGTCGGTGCAGGCCCACCGGCCATCCGCGCTGCACGAGCACGTGTTGCAGCCATCGCGGCTGGCCGTGCTCTGCCCCACCTGCTTACAGCTGCCTCCTTCGATGGGTTCGCCGATACTCCCGATGCTCGAGTCAGTGCTGCCACACCCGCTCACCGCCACCCCGAAGAAAAGACTCAACGCCGGGACGAGTCCCCAAAACTTACCCTTGTTCATCAGCGCCTGCTCCTGTTGTTCATTTGGCCCCTAGCGAGTCCTGTGGCAGCACGGGCGCATCGCCATCACAAAAAGTTCGACCGCGCGCAGGGGAGCAGAGGGCGGCTTCCTGGCTGGGCACCAGGTGGTTGGCTGATTCGCTTTCCCGAATGAGTATGCCACGCTCGACCCGCGCAATGACGAACTGCTGCCGCGCATTGGCTCTGGTAGCCGTTCTTCTGGCGGCGCCACCCGCGCTCGCTGCCGAGCTCCCGGGAGGTCGGCTCGAGCTCCGGCGTTCCGGAGCGGCGCAAGGTTGTCCCGATGAGCTGACGCTGGCGGCGCGGGTTCGCGAGCGCGCGCGCCCGAATGCGGCGCGTGGGCTCCAACCAGTGCTACTGAACGTTTATATGGACGGGGACGGCACGGCGTTCTGGGCGCAGGTGAAGGCCCGCGGCCGGAAGAGCGGCGAACGCAGCCTGCGCGTGGAAGATCCGAGCTGCCAGGCGCTCTCCGATGCGCTGGTGGTGACGCTGCTAGTGCTTCTCGACGACCTGCCGACGCCACGCGCTGAACCCGCCGCCGCGCCGACGGAGGCGCCCAGGATGAGCACCTCCTCCTCCGCTTCAACGGCGTACCCCGTCTCGTGGTGGCTTGCTGCGGGTTATGCCCTGACGCATGGCGTTCCCGAGCGCTGGTCGCTCTCGCTCTCGGCGGAGATATTGCTGCGTTTGCCCGATCTGGAGCTCGGTTTGGCAGGCTTTTGGGCCCCGGAGCGAGCGATTCAGCGAGCGCCGGGCGTGGTGAAGGTATTCGCCGCCGGTGGGCGGCTGCGTGTTTGCTGGCTACCACGGGTGCACGACACTCTCCGCGTGGGCGGCTGTGGCATCGGCATTGCGGCCGCTCTGCGCGGCGCGAGCGACGACTTCGCGGTCAACGCGATCAAGACGCGCCCCTGGTGGCTCGTCGGTGTGGGTCCGCAGCTCCGCTGGTCCCTGACGCGCGGCACGAGCGTTGGCTTGCTTGGATCCGTGCTGTTGCCGATCCACGACGAGGCCTTCTCGGTTCAAGGCCTGGAGGGGCCCGTCTACGACAGTGATCCGGTCGTGGCGTGGGTGGGCGCCGACCTGGCGCTGAAGATTTGGTGATGGCGGGCCGCGCGTGGTGCCCCTAACCTCCGAGGGCGCCTTCGCCCCCCTTAGCCGGAGCTTGCCAGGCGATTCCCAGGTCGAATGAGGTTTCGAGAACTCTACGAGGAGCACTTCGCATTCGTCTGGAGATCCCTCCGTCGATTGGGCGTTCCGGAATCGAGTCTGAAGGATGGAGTGCAGGATGTGTTTCTGGTCGTTCACCGCCGCCTCGCCGAGTTCGAAGGTCGAGCCAAGATCAGCACCTGGCTCTTTCGAATCTGTATCCGCGTGGCGCGCGATCAGCGGCGGCGAGCCCATCTCCGTCGCGAGGTCCTCGACGACTCAGGGGTCTTGTCCTACGCGGATCCGCAAGCCGACACCGCGGGAGCCAGCGAGCGCAATGACGACCTGGTGTTGTTCGAACAGGCTCTGCAACGACTCCCGCTCGAGCAGCGGACGGTCTTCATTCTGTTCGAGCTGGAAGCGATGACCGGCGAGGAAATCGCGGAGGCGCTCGCGATTCCGCTGGGCACCGTGTACTCGCGGTTGCGGCTGGCGCGAGTCACCTTTCGACGCGCGGTACTGCGAGCGCCGGGCGAGCGACAGGAACGCGCTCGTCAGGGGAAGTTACCGTGAGCAAGCTCGAACGTTGGTTGGACGCACCGAGTGAGCTCGACGGTGAAGAGCTGCGCCTGCTGCGAGCCGGCGGCGCTGTCGAGCCGCCGCGCGGCATGGCCGACGAGGTGTGGTCGGGCCTAGCACTGCAAGTGGGAGCGCCCTTGGCCGCGCAGGTGAGCTCTGCCGCTGCGGACGCTGCCGCAACGAGCGGTGCGGGCGCTGCCGCTCCCTCGATCGGCGGAGCAGGCGCGGCCGTCTCGGGTGCCGCTGGGGGCGTCGGGCTCGCAGCGGGTGGAGCACTCGGGTCGACGCAGGTGGGGGTGGTGAGCGCGACGTTGACTCAGATCGTCGCAGCACCGCTGGCGCTGGGAGCGCTCGCGGGCAGCTTACTGATGGGCGGTGCACTGCTCGTACGCGAGCCGGGGCTAGTTCCCGCGCCCGCGTCGCTCGCCTCCGCGCAATTGCGGTCAGGCTCTCCGCCATCCGCGCAGCGTGCCCAGCCTGCACCCGCTGAGGTCCCGCGCGGGCTCGCGGGGCCGCTGGTCGATCAAAACCCCCGACCACTAGCCACCGGGGTGCCGAGCGATCCGCGCGCGGCGGCTCCGGGTGCCAAAGCTGAGCAGCAGCAAGCCGTGATGCCGGGCGCCGAGGCACGACGCGAGGCCCCGCGGCAGCCCGACGTGCTGCCGAGCTCGCGGGCCGAGTTCCCGCCCGTGGCGGAGGGCGCCGAAGCGGACGGGGGGCCACCGCGGGCAGCGGCCAGCCCGGCGGCGCCGGTGAATGCGGAGCAACGGCACGCTGCGGCGCAGGCCGAAAGCCGCGCCATCGCCGAGTCGCGCGAGGCGCTTCGTTCCGGGAATGTCGAGGCCGCTCTGAGCACGCTCGATCGAGCCCGCTGGTCTTTCCCCGATGGCATTCTGCGTCAGGAGCGTGAAGCTCTGACCATCGAGGCGCTCGTGCGGTCGGGGCAGCGCGCCAGCGCACGGGCCCGCGCTGCGGCATTCCTCGCGGCCGATCCACGAAGCCCGCACGCGGCTCAGGTGAGGCGTGTGGTGGGTCTGGAGTAGTTCTTCGCTCGAGAGGCAGCTTTGATGCCTCGCTGGCGCGTCGCCGCCGTCGTCGTCTTGGACGGACCCGAGTTGCTGCGCTAGAAGATTCCGCCCAGCGGGACGTGCGCGCGTGCACACCCTTTTTCGCTCCCGGCGGGAGGTTTACGCCTGCGGGTT